>JAZNUD010000071.1:0-9782 GCA_045592085.1 Acutalibacteraceae bacterium
CATAAAACGGAGCAAATCCTCTGCGGATTTGCGAGTATTTTAACGAAGAGTGAACGGAAATATGCCCGTGAAAATCACGGTTCGTATTATTCCATTCACCTTAAGATAAAGCAAAGCCCTCCGAACCGATTGGTACGGAGGGTTATTTTTTATTCAAAATTGCAGATTATTTCGTCACCGTTTGCGGTAAGTGAAGCCGATTTTATCGGAGCATCGGTGCTTTCAACAATCTTTGAGGTGATAACGTCCTCAACGTTTCTGCGGATAACGTTGCGCAGGTCTCTTGCGCCTCTTGTGCCGTCAACGGAAAGACGGGCAATCGTTTCGATTGCGGCATCGTCCCAGGTGAAGGTGATACCCTTATCGGCAACAGGCTCAACAAGCTCGCCGAGCATCAGACGGGCAATGTTTTCGTAATCGGACTGCGTAAGGTCATTGAAAACGACAACCTCGTCAACTCTGCCGATAAACTCAGGGCGAAGGAATTCGGAAAGCGCCTTGAGAGCTTTCTCCTTTGAAGCCTCGTTCTTTGTTTTTGCAAAACCAAGAGCTCCGCTGCCTCTGTTGCTGCCTGCATTCGAGGTCATAACGATAACGGTATTTTCAAAGCTGACGTTTCTGCCCTGAGCATCCGTAATCTTGCCCTCATCGAGAATCTGCAGAAGAATATTCATTACGTCGGGATGTGCCTTTTCGATTTCATCAAAAAGAACAACGGAATAAGGCTTGCGGCGCACCTTTTCGGTGAGCTGACCTGCCTCGTCATAACCGACGTAGCCGGGAGGTGAGCCGATGATTCTCGAAACGGAATGCTTCTCCATAAACTCACTCATATCAAGGCGGATAAGGGTTTCGGGAGTATCAAAAAGCTCTTTTGCAAGGAGCTTTACAAGCTCTGTTTTGCCGACACCCGTCGGACCTACAAAGATGAATGACGCAGGTCTTCTTCTGGGGCTTATCTGCACTCTGCCCCTGCGGACAGCCGCACTGACAAGCCTGATTGCCTCATCCTGACCGATAAGATTCGCTCTGAGATTGTTTTCAAGGTCTGAAAGCCTGCGGAGGTCGCTTTCGATTACCTTGCTTGCGGGAATGCCCGTCCAGAGCTGGATAACCTTTGCGAGGTCATCCTCGGTCACACGGCAATCGGACGCCGCCTTTTCAAACTCCGCAACCTCTGCACGGACTTTTATAAGCTCGCCCTTGACCCTTGCAATTTCTTCGTAGTCAGCTTCCTTTTCGCCGTCGGTTTCCATAAGCTCCGCTTCGTGAGCTTCGAGGTCACTCAGCGCCTCAAGAGCAGTTTCGTAATCGCTGATTGCCTTGTTGCGCAGATTTGCGCAGGTGCAGGCTTCATCAAGCAGGTCAATTGCCTTGTCGGGAAGGAATCTGTCATTGATATATCTTTCGGAAAGGATAACCGCCTTTTCAATAAGCGTATCGCTGACCTTTACTCTGTGGAAAAGCTCGTAGTAATCCTTGACACCCTTGAGCATTTCGCAGGTCTGCTCAATTGAAGGCTCTTCAACTCTGATGGGCTGAAGTCTGCGTTCAAGCGCAGCGTCCTTTTCGATATATTTTCTGTATTCGGTGAAGGTTGTTGCACCGATAATCTGAATTTCACCTCTTGAAAGCGAAGGCTTGAGGATGTTCGCGGCATTCATCGAGCCTTCTGCATCACCCGTACCGACGAGCGAATGCACCTCATCAATGAAAAGAATGATGTTGCCCTCACTCTTGACCTCATCAACAAGACCCTTGATGCGGCTTTCAAACTGACCTCTGAACTGTGTGCCTGCAACGAGAGCCGTCAGGTCGAGAAGGTGAATTTCCTTATCCTTAAGCTTTGCAGGCACGTTCCCTTCTGCTATACGCAGGGCAAGTCCCTCTGCAATTGCGGTTTTACCGACACCGGGCTCACCGATAAGGCAGGGATTATTCTTCGTTCTTCTGCAAAGAATCTGGATAGCTCTGTAAATCTCGTTTTCTCTGCCGATAATGCGGTCTATTTTACCTGCCCTTGCCTTTGCGGTAAGGTCTGAGCAGTAAAGACCGAGGAACTTGCGCTTCTTTTCGCTGTCCTCACCGCCGTTCTTCTTCTTACCCCATTTTTTCTTTTTTTCGGAAGGCTTATCGTCCGTACTCTCGGATGAGGTTGCACCCTCGGATTCACCGCCGCTCATTGCTCCGTAATTCTGCAGATTCTGGAGGAATGGCATTGTTCCTGCGCCGCCCGGCTCAAAGCCGTCCTCACCGAACATTGCGTCAAACTGCTCGCTTACATCGTCAATCTCATCCTCCGAGATACCCATGCTCTGCATAATCTGCTTGACGGGGCCGATATTCATCTCCATTGCACACTTGATGCAAAGACCCTCCTGGGTTGTTTTCTCGCCCTCAACCTTCGTTACAAAAAACATTGCAGGGCGTTTTTTACATTTTGCACATAAAATCTGTTTCATCTGAAAATTTCCTTTGAATTATATTACTTGGGATTATTTGCCCGCTTTTCTTTCCTTCACCTGCTTGAAAACGCCGGGAAGATAGCTGCAGAACGCAATCAGAGTCAGCACAACGCTGATGCTGACAAGAGCAATCATCAGCCAGTTGGGAAGAACGAAAGCCTTCACAAGACCGATATCGGGGCCGAATGCAATTATAACTATCATAACCGCATAGAAAACAAATGTTGCAATTTTACCGGGCATCTCTGCGGCAACGGGTCTGAGACCGAACGCAATCATAAGACCGCCGCCGATGACCATAAGAGCTTCTTTAGCAAGAAAAATGAGGAATACCCAGCTGAATGCCTTGACTGTTGCATCACTGCTCTGGCTGAAGGTGAGATAAAGCACGATTGCAATTGTAATCTGTGTCAGCTTGTCGGCTACGGGGTCAAGCAGCTTGCCGAGAGCACTTATCTGATTGAATTTTCTTGCGATTTTACCGTCAAAGAAATCGGTAAGACCCGAAATAAAAAGAATAATAACCGCCCAGAGAATATCGCCGTTATAGTAAAGCACACCGAAAACGGGAATAAGTGCGATTCGGATAACCGAAAGTAAATTAGGAACTGTAAGACAGCCTGCAAATAATTCCTTTATGTTTGATTTCATTTTAATAACCTCCTTGAATAAATCTTATGGTTGCATCACCGATTATGTTTATGAGCTTTGCCTGAGAAATCGCATCGGTAATTTCGTTACCTGAAATAAGCCTTGACGCAATGACACAGAAAACACTCAGAACCGTTATAACTCCGATTCCCTTGACTGCGCCGAGAATTCCGCCGAGAAGCTTGTTGAGATTATTGATAACGGGAAGTTCGAACACCTTGCATATAATTCCCGTCAGAATCGACAGAATCAGCGAGCTGACCATATAAAGAAGAAGAAATACTATCGATTCAAGAATCGGGAGAAGCACAACGTCAAGCACCTTTCCGGCAACGTTTTTGCTCAGCCGCTCAATGGCATTTGCCGCTTCATCGTCAATGCTTGAAAGAGACACTCCATATTTTTCCAGAAGCTCCGTAACTTCTTCGGGAATGTTTTCGCTGAAAAGACTTTCCGTATCGGGTTCAAGTCCGTTATTCACGAATGAATCCTCAATATATGTTTCAACGTAAGCCGTAACCGCCTGCTCTGCAAACGCATCGTTTGCCCAAACTGCGATAGGACCCGAAAAGCTCTGTGCAATAACGAAGCTGATAACTACCGACAAAAGCGAAAGAATCATTCTGACAAAGCCTTTTTTTCTTCCGTCAAAAATGCATATTATAAAAATCAGAATTATGATTCCGTCAAAAATCAAAGGTAAATAATTCATAACGCAATTCTCCTCTGACTGTTAATATTTGCAGATTGCTCCACTTTCGACAGTATAAAAATCACCCGAAACGATAAAGACCTGCGAGGGTGAATTTTCCGTCTGAATGCGTTTCTTTTCTGCACCTTTGAGGTTGAAAACGATAATCTCGCCGCCGACGGCCGCCGCAACCTTACCCGAGCCGATATCAACGTCAGACGGCTCACCGTCGATGCTGAACGCACAGGCTCTTTTACCGTTTTTCTTAAAAACTGTTACGGATGTCCTTGAGCCGCCGAATTCGGAAACGCAGACAGCAACGTTGCCCTTATCGTCCGATTCAACGTTTGAAATGCTGTTTTCCGCATAAGTAAGCTCGTCAATCGCTCCGCCGTCCTTGCCGAAAACAACGGTTCTGTTATCGCCCACGGCAATAACCGAATTCTTCGTCGAGCAATAAACTCTGAGGAAAAGCGTTCCGCTGAGCTTCATATCGTAAACCGCTTCGGACTCACTTGTATCAAAAAGGAGCACCCTCGAATAAATCTCAGCGTTTTCAACACCGATTGCAGCAACCGCAACCTTTTTGCCGTCATCAGAAAGAGAAATTGCCGTTATGCGCTCATCTGCGCAGCTCCAGACAAACTCTTTTTCAAGCTTTCTGTTATATACGGTCAGGATGCTTTTGCCGTTTTTATCCATATGCGAGGTTGCAAAGTTACCCTTCTTTGAAAGGGAGGCAGTAACAACCGCACCCTCCTCCTCAACGGTACCGAGCTGCTCCGTTTTGCTCTGGAGAATCACCTTGTTTGAGCCGTTGCTGTAAACAAGCGCTCTGCCGTTTGAGGTTATAGCTTTGGATTCCGCATTTCCGAGCTGATAGCTGAACTGCTCACCTGCCTTGCGGTCAAGCACAAGGCTCTCGTCACTGCAGAGAATCAGCATTCGGTTGCCTATGGAATCAATTTTCTTTACTTCTCTGCTTTCAAGTGAATACGGGAAGCCCCCACCGCTTGAAAAAACAGATTTAATCTGTCTGATTGCATCCGTTGCGTTGGAGGTTGCAACGTTACCGATGAGCCTTGCGCTTAAGAAAATCGCAATGATAACGGCGACGGCAACAATCGGAATTCTCAATGCACGGAGCAATTTTTTTATATTGATTTTTCTTTTTGTTTTTTCAAAATCAATTACTTTTTTATCTTTGTTTTTCATAAATCATCCCTCTCCGTCTCAATAGTGTATCTTATTAAGGTAAAGTCCCCTTGCGGGAGCGGTATAGCCCGCCGCAAAACGGTTCTTCGCCGCAATAATCTGCTTGATTGAATCTGCAGGAATCTTTCCTCTTGAAATATCGATAAGAGTACCCGTCATTATACGCACCATATTATAGAGGAAACCGTCCGCCTCAACTCTGAATATCACCATATCGCCGTCACGCTCAACCGAAGCATTCATAACGGTACGCACCGTATCCTCAACGCTGCTGCCTGCCGCACAGAAGGATGCGAAATCGTAGGTGCCGATGAAATCCGCCGCCTGACGGGAAAGAAATTCCTCGTCAAGCCTGTGCTTATAGTGCAGGGAATAATCATAGAGGAACGGGCTTTTGTTGGGTGAATTCCAGATTTTATAGATATATTCTTTTGACTTGCAGTCGTACCTTGCGTGGAAATCGTAATCAACCTCCCTGCAGTCAAGCGCCGCAATATCGCGCGGCATCAGGGCATTGAGCGCTCCGACGAGCTTTTCGCAGGAAATCGGATTTTCCGTTCTGATGTTGCAGCAATACATATTTGCGTGAACACCTGCATCCGTACGGGAGCAGCCGACAACGTTATCCCTGCTTTGGCAGATGCGTTCAAACGCATCCTGCAGGGTCTGCTGAACGGTTATTGCATTCTCCTGCACCTGCCAGCCGTGATAGGCGGTGCCGTCAAATGAAATTGTCAAAAGCAAATTTCTCATAAATTTAACCTTCTTAAAAAACTACCTTAAATTACTGCTTCAAAAAAATGGTTAAGAACGATGATGCCCGCTGTTATGGCGATGCAGGCAATCAGAGCAAAGAAATCAAGACCCGAAAGCTTCATCTGCTTCATTCTCGTTCTGCCATCGCCGCCCGTATAGCAGCGGCAGGTCATTGCGAAAGCAAGCTCGTACGCTCTTCTGAAGGATGAAACCATCAGCGGAACGAAAATCGGCACAAGTGCCTTTGCTCGCTCGATGAGTCCGCCCGTTTCAAGGTCTGCGCCTCTTGCCTTCTGTGCGTTCATAATTCTGTCGATTTCCTCGATAAGAGTCGGGATGAAACGCAGAGCAAGAGTCATCATCATTGCGAGAGTGTGCACCTTGATTTTGAAAATCTTAAGCGGTGAAAGCACCCTCTCAAGCGCATCGGTGAGCATCGTCGGGGTTGTGGTATAGGTCAGAAGCGAGCTGATAAGCACAAGTGAAACGATTCTGACCATAGTGAAAATTGCGGTAAAAACGCCCTTTTCTGTTATTTTGATAAACTTCCATTCAAACCACGTTGCACCGCCCTGCGTATAGAATACGTTCAGAATTGCGGTAAAAATCAGGATGATGACAATTGGCTTGAGGCTTTTGAGAATCATCTTTGCAGGAACTTTTGAAAGCGCTGTTGCAACAATTGCGGTAAGGGCAATAACCCCGAGTGAGAAAAAGTTTTTGCAAAGGAAAATAACGATAATGATTGCAAAGGTGAGAATCAGCTTCATTCTCGGGTCAACCTTGTGAAGAAGCGATTTTCCGGGATAATACTGACCGATTGTTATGTCTCTTATCATTCGGAGCACCTCCCCGAAGCGAGATTGCGAAGAATCGCCGCACCCTGCTCAACGGTATAAACGTTTGCAGGCACGTCGAAGCCTTTTGCACGGAGCTTTGCAAAGATTTCGGTGATTTCGGGCACGTTGAGACCCATTGAGCGAAGCTCCTCGCCTCTTGAATAAACCTCATCGACACTGCCCTGCATAGCAATTGTTGAATTGTTGACAACCACAACTCTGTCAGCCATGCTTGCAATATCCTCCATACTGTGGGAAACGACGATAACGGTTGAGCCCGTCTGCTCTCTGTAATCGGCAATGAGTCTGATGAGGTCTTTTCTGCCTCTGGGGTCAAGACCTGCGGCAGGCTCGTCGAAAATGAGGATTTCGGGCTCCATCGACATTACGCCCGCAATGGCAACCCTTCTTTTTTCGCCGCCCGAAAGGTCAAACGGAGACTGGTCGAGATGCTCTCTCTTAACGCCGACAAATTCTGCCGCTCTCATAACTCTTTCCCTGATTTCGTTTTCGGAAAGCTTCATATTCTTCGGACCGAAGGCGATATCTTTATAAACCGTCTCCTCGAAAAGCTGGTATTCGGGATACTGGAAGCAAAGACCGACCTTGAATCTTGTTTTGCGAAGCGTTTCTTTATCCTTATGAATATCAACGCCGTCAACAAGCACCTTGCCGCTGTCGGGCTTTAAAAGACCGTTGAAATGCGAAATCAGAGTGCTTTTGCCCGAGCCCGTGTGGCCGATAATGCCCACAAGCTCGCCTTTATTTATTCTGAGGTTGACGTCACTGATTGCGGCAACCTGATGCGGTGTGCCCTTTGAATAATAGTGAGTCAGCCCGACTGTTTCAATTGCGTAATTCATCGGGCACCTCCAAGCTTTTCTGCTATTTTTTCAACGCAGGAATCAACGTCAAGAACACCTTCGCCGTAGCCGAGGATATGGCAAAGCTCCGTTGACTGCGGCACGTCAAGACCGTGTGAGCGAAGCTCCTCAACCTTTGAGAAAATCTCCTCAGGCTTGCCCTGCATAACGATTCTGCCGCTGTCCATAACCACAACTCTGTCTGCCTTGACGGCTTCATCCATAAAATGGGTGATGAGCACAACGGTGATGCCCATTTCCTTATTCATTCTGCGGACGGTCTGCATAACCTCTTCTCTGCCGACGGGGTCGAGCATTGCGGTAGGCTCATCGAGCACGATGCATTCAGTCTGCATTGCGAGCACGCCCGCAATGGCAACTCTCTGCTTCTGACCGCCCGAAAGCTTGTGCGGCTCACGGTGGCGATGGTCATACATATTGACTGCTTTGAGAGCTTCGTCAACTCTGCGGCGGATTTCCGAAGGCTCAACGCCGAGGTTTTCGGGTCCGAAGGCAACGTCATCCTCAACAATCGTTGCAACAATCTGATTATCGGGATTCTGGAAAACCATACCGACGATTCTTCTGACCTCGTCAGCCTTGTCATCGTTATCCGCAACGATGCCCTTGACTCTGACGACACCCGAATTCGGCTCATAAATAGCGTTGCAGAGCTTCGCAAGGGTGCTTTTGCCCGAGCCGTTATGACCGAGCACGGCAACAAACTCGCCCTTTTCAACGCTGAAATCAACGTTGCTCAGCGCAGGTACGGGAGCTTTGCCGCTGTCCTCATCATCGACATCGTAAAACATTGTTACGTTTTCAAATTCGATTAATTTTTCGTTCATTTAATCAACATACTCCAGATTGAATATCGTTTGATTTACGGCAGTTTTTTGCCGCATACGTTGCAGAATTCATATTCCGCTTCAACTCTCTGTCCGCAATAGGGACAGTACTTGCTTTCCGTCTGTGACGGAGCATTTCTTTCTTCTCTTTCACCGAACATTTCGTTGAGGGGGTCAGGTTCTTCTTCGCCGTCGGTTACGTCATATTCGGAATATCGGTTTTTGCTCTTTGCATTTTTGAAATCATAAATCGCTCTCACAACGGCAATGCCCGTGAAAATCAGTCCGAACGGAGCCATAAACCACGCACCGCCCGCAATCGCCATAATTGTCCAGAACACGCCGAAAAGTGCAACTCCGATACCGATGATGCCGCTCAAAAACGACGGTCCTCTGCCACGCTTTACGCTTTTCATTTCACGCCGTTCCCCTTCCATATTGCGCTTGCACCGCAGGGAAGCACTCTGCCGGGCTTTGACGAAACGGGGATTCCGATTTCGTCGCTTGAAACGGTGCCGCCGAGCTTTCTCTGAACGGTTTCGCCGAGAATATATTCCATAACGCTGGGCGAAAGTCCCGTTGTATATGAATTGATAAGCACCATCAGAGCATCGTCTGAAAGCACTTCCATACACATTTCAACGAAGCCGTAGACCTCGTTTTCAAGCTTCCAGACCTCACCGCCGGGGCCTCTGCCGTATGAAGGCGGGTCCATAATTATGATATCGTATTTGTTTCCTCTTCTGATTTCACGCTGAACAAACTTGATGCAATCATCAACAAGCCAGCGCACGGGAGCATCGGCAACCTTGCTTGACGCCGCATTTTCCTTCGCCCAGAGGGTTATATTTTTTGAAGCGTCAACGTGGGTTACGCTTGCGCCTGCGTTGAGTGCGGCAATGGTTGCGCCGCCCGTATATGCAAAGAGATTGAGCACTCTGACGGGTCTGTCCGCATTCTTTATGATATCCGCAGTCATCTGCCAGTTGACTGCCTGCTCGGGGAAAAGACCCGTATGCTTGAAGCCCATCGTCTTGATATTGAATTTAAGCTCTTCAAAGCCAATCTGCCATACGTCGGGCATTTTTTTGCAGACCTGCCAGCTTCCGCCGCCCGTATTTGAACGGTTATATATGGCATGAGGCGCATACCAGAGAGGATTTTCCTTCGGAGTTTTCCAGATTACCTGAGGGTCGGGACGGACAAGGATGATATCCCCCCACCTCTCAAGTCTCTCACCGTCAGAGCAATCGATAAGCTCATAATCTTTCCAGTTTTCCGCAGCTCTCATATGAAAGCTCCTTTCGTAAATCAGTTTAAGGTGAATGGAATAATTCGAACCGTGATTTTCACGGGCATATTTCCGTTCACTCGTCGTTAAAATGCTCGCAAATCCGCAGAGGATTTGCTCCGCTTTATGCCTTGATTGACCAAAAATCTGCTCCGTGAAAATT
>JAZNUD010000072.1:0-27669 GCA_045592085.1 Acutalibacteraceae bacterium
GCTATCTGCCACGGCTGCACAGGCAAGGGCAACGACCAGGTAAGATTCGAGCTCACCATCAAGGCATTCGCTCCCGAGATGGCAATCATCGCTCCCTGGAGAATCTGGGATATCAAGTCCCGTGAGGAAGAAATCGAATACGCAGAGGCACATCAGATTCCTCTTAAGATTAACCGCGAAACAAACTACTCAAAGGACAAGAACCTCTGGCATCTTTCACACGAAGGTCTCGACCTTGAAGATCCCGCAAACGAGCCTCAGTATAACAAGCCCGGCTTCCTTGAGATGGGCGTTTCACCCGAAATGGCTCCCGACGAACCCACCTACATCACAATTCATTTCGAAAAGGGTGTTCCCACAGCAGTTGACGGCGTTGAAATGGACGGCGTAACTCTCATCAAGCACCTCAACGAAATCGGCGGCAAGAACGGCATCGGTCTCAACGATATCGTTGAAAACCGTCTTGTAGGTATGAAGTCCAGAGGCGTTTATGAGAATCCCGCAGGCTCAATCCTCTTCAAGGCTCACGACGTTCTCGAAACAATCACACTCGACAGAGATACTCAGCATTACAAGGAAATCGTTGCTCACAAGTTTGCAGAGCTCGTTTACTTCGGCCAGTGGTTCACACCTCTTCGTGAATCCCTCTCCGCTTTTGTTGACAAAACTCAGGAAACCGTTACCGGCGACGTTAAGCTCAAGCTCTACAAGGGCAATATGATCAACGCCGGCGTAACTTCACCCTACTCACTCTACAGCGAGGATTTCGCAACCTTCGATGCAGACGAGGTTTATGACCAGAAGGATTCCGCAGGCTTCATCAACCTCTTCGGTCTTCCCATTAAGGTAAAGGCTATTCTTGAAGCTGAAAGAAACAACTAAAGCATAAAAACAGAGCCGTCAAACCCTGGCGGCTCTTTTCCCGTATATTAATCGGTATTATTCATTTATCGGGTAGGGGCGGATATCATCCGCCCGAAAAAATTCACCGACAACATTACCACCATAGGAGGATTCAAATGAAACTCTGGGCAGGACGCTTCTCAAAGGAAGCAGACAAAAAAACAAACGACTTCAATTCCTCAATCGCAACCGATTCGAGGATGTATTACCAGGATATCGAGGGCAGCATCGCTCACGCAACGATGCTTGCCGCACAGGGCATCATCTCGCAGGATGACGGAGCACACATCTGCTCCGAGCTTGCGAAAATCAGGCACGAAATTGCCTCGGGCGAGCTTCTCATCGACCCCAACGCCGAGGATATCCACACCTTCATCGAGCAGACCCTCACCGAGAGAATCGGCTCTGCAGGCAAACGCCTTCACACGGGCAGAAGCCGCAATGACCAGGTTGCTCTCGACGTAAGGCTCTATCTGCGTAACGAATGCGAGGAAACTCTCGTTCTCGTCAGAAATCTCATCAAGGCTCTTGAGGAAAAAGGCGACGAATACGCAAACGCAATTATGCCCGGCTACACTCATCTTCAGAGGGCGCAGCCCATCACCTTCAAGGCTCACCTGACCGCTTACACAGAGATGCTCACCCGTGACCTCGGCAGAATTGAGGATGCCAAGAAGAGAATGAATTCCTCACCTCTCGGAAGCGGTGCTCTCGCAGGCACAACCTACCCCATCGACAGAGCGATGACAGCCGAATTCCTCGGCTTCGATTCATACACAAAGAGCACTCTTGACGGCGTTGCCGACAGAGATTTCTGCATTGAGCTTGCAAGCGCACTTTCAATCTGTATGGTGCATCTTTCAAGACTCTGCGAAGAAATCATCCTCTGGTGCTCCTGGGAATTCAAATTCGTCGAGCTTGACGATGCATTCTCAACAGGCTCAAGCATTATGCCCCAGAAGAAGAATCCCGATATTGCCGAGCTTGTCAGAGGCAAGAGCGGCAGAGTATTCGGTGACCTGATGACCCTGCTGACCGTTATGAAGGGTCTGCCCCTTGCATACAACAAGGATATGCAGGAGGATAAGGATGCGATTTTCGATGCGTTTGACACTGTTAAAATCTGCCTCATCACCCTTGAGCCGATGATTGCAACGATGAAGGCGATCCCCGAAAATATGAGAAAGGCTGCGGCAGGCGGCTTCATCAACGCAACGGACTGCGCTGACTATCTTGTTTCAAAGGGTCTCCCCTTCAGAGATGCATACAAGGCAACGGGCGAGCTTGTTGCCCTCTGCATCAGAGAAAACAAAACCCTTGAAACGCTCACTCTTGAGGAATATCAAGGTGTTTGCGACCTCTTTGACAACGGCGTTTACGAAGCGATCAAGCTCGAAAACTGCGTTGCAAGACGCGGAATGTAATTAATCACAATACATAAACAAAAGGCTTGTATGGGATATCCCGTACAAGCCTTTTAATTTTGTGTTCTCAGTTTCTTGCTGAATTGTTTTTGATATGCGTAATAGTGAGATTAATAATTTTTATCAATAAAACAATTGCGAATATCATTAACGGAATTGCAAAAATCAAATCCACAGCAGGATAACCATAGATGTAATGACTGCTTATGAGATTAAATCTTATCCATAAAGCCGAAGCGCTGATTAATGCAACCAGGGTACACAATTCATAAATTCCGAATTTCTTTTTTACTATGCTTATTATAATCGTAGCAACAAAAAGCACAGCCGACAAAACAACAAACAGTTTTGGAAATGATAAATTAATATAAAGAAGTATTCTCGGCGGTTTTGTGTTAAACCAAAGAACAAGACAGGCATTCACAACAAACCAGATTTCGCCGTAAAAAATGTGTAATAATTTCTTGAAATTGCTCATTCAGCCTAACTCCTTTCTGCTGATTCTGCGTTTTATCAGCCTTCAATAGGAGTGAATTCGGTGAATACAATCTTAACGGTTTCACGCTTGAAATCCATTCTGTTTTCCTTGCTGATTTCGCCGACGTTGAGACCGAAAAGATTAACGGTAATCTGGCTTCTGCGTGTGATTTCGCCGTTTGCATCGTAGCCAATGTAGGAAACTCGAACCTTATCCTCGTTCTTGCCTCTTGCAAGCACCTCAAAATCAACGTAGGCATCAGCCTTTGAGGTAAATCCGAGGTCATCGATAACGATGTTTCTGATTGCAACGTAGGAGTTACCGTCTGCAAAATACTCGGGATAAACAAATTTGACTGCGCCGATTTCCGTCACGAATGAGCCGTCGCCGTCAGGCTCTGTGGCATATTCGTTGATTCTTGACTGCTCCTGCTCAACCGTTCCGGGAGCTGCGGCAGGCTTTGTCTCGTTGGGTACGTACTGAACGTCGGTTTTCTCGGATTCAGTTACGGGTGCGGTTGTTGCGTTTGAAGATGCTTCGGGGGTTTCGTTTCCGCCGCAGGATGCGAGCGAAAGAATGCTTGCCGATGCAATAACAACTGCGAGAATTGCCGAAATGATTCTTGACTTTTTCATTTTAGTTACCTCTCTTTATGTGAAATTATTTCTCCGTATAGTCAAAAAGCTCGATTTTCGCTGTGCCCATGGGTACGCCGAACACGATTTCAAAGGTGTCGCCATCCTCAAAGCTGTCAATATTTCTTATCATACAGCCGTTGCCCTTGAGCAGTTTTCCGTCTGCATCGTATGCCTTGTAGCCGATTTTCATCTGCTTTTCTCTGCCCTTGGAAATCATTTTCGCATTTGCGAAGCACCAAATTGCGCTCTGCGGAGAGTTGATATTTTCAATTTCAATGCTCTCAACCGTTGCATAGGTTTTGCCGAAGGTGTAGTAGCTCTGAAAAACGCATTCAACCTCGTGAACGGTTTCAACGTATTTCAGCGGCTGTGTGATTCCGGGATAATCCCCGATGTTTTCCGCAACGGGTACGGTCTGTCCGATTTCATTCTTATAGGTACAGCTCTGCACGCCCGTTGTTAACGGCTCCTCAGGAGGATTCGACGATGCGCACGCACCGAAGCAGAGCAGAATCGCCAGCACCGAGGCCGATGCCTCGAAAAGCTTTTTCATATATAAAATTCCTTTCGGTTTTATTTTTCGTCCCAACTGAATTTCGTCAGCTCACCGCGTGTTTTAAGCTCGGGGAAGCCCCATTGTCTGAGCACCTCGTAAACACCGATTGCAACGGTATTCGAGAGATTCAGGCTCCTTGCGGCGCTGTTATCAATCATCGGCAGTCTGACGCATCTGTCGGGATTGGCAAAAAGCAAATCTTCCGGCAAACCTGCCGTTTCTTTTCCGAAAACAAGGTAGCTGTTATCGGGATATTCGGCATCCGAATAAATTTTTGTTGCCTTTGTGGAAAAATAAAAGAAATGACCGTCTTTATTTTTCTCAAAAAAATCGTTTAAATCCTTATAGTAGGTTATGTCCAGCAGATGCCAGTAATCAAGGCCTGCTCTTTTGAGTTTTGCATCGTCAACCCGAAATCCCATCGGCTCAACGAGATGCAGTCTTGCTCCCGTTGCGGCGCAGGTGCGTGCGACATTGCCCGTATTCTGCGGAATCTGCGGCTCAACGAGAACGATATTCAGAACTGACATTTTATAACTTCCTTAAAATCAGGTTTTTCGGTCAAAATAATAATACTTTATTTTGATTGGAGGGATACGAATGTTTATGTCATCAAGCAAGGGTACGGATATCGCCAAGGGTATGGGCATCGGCATCGCCGTCGGTACGGTTGCCGCAATGGCAGGCACCGCAATGATGTCCAAAAGCGGCAAGAAGATGTGCAAGAAAACCGCCGCAAAGTGTATGAGAACGATGGAAGACGTTCTCGACGGGATATCCTCAATGACCCGATAAATCAGCCGTTGAAGCTGCTCATCGCCTTGTCGGTATCGCCGCCGACCATCAGCTCTGCGGCGTCGCAGGCTTTTTCACACGCCTCGGCAAGTGCCTTGAGCTCATCCTTTTTGAAGGCGGAAAGCACCCAGTCTGCGAGGTCATAGTCGGGATGGGGCTTTTCGCCGACCCCGAGCTTGATTCTCGGAAACTTATCGGAGCTTAACTGATAGATAATGCTTTTCATACCGTTGTGTCCGCCGTCGCTTCCCTTGCGTCTGATGCGGAGCTTGCCGCAGGGAAGGGAGATATCGTCGAAAACAACGATGATTTTTTCGGGCGGAATTTTATAAAACTGCGCCGCCTGACGCACAGCCTCACCGCTGTTATTCATAAATGTCTGCGGCTTCATAAGCAGGCACTTGTGACCTGCAAGGTCAAGGATTCCCGTAACTGATTTGAACTGAATCTTGTTGACCTTCACGCCGTGCTTTTCAGCAAGCATATCGGCAAAAATGAAGCCTGCGTTGTGCCTTGTGAGCTCATATTTCTTGCCCGGATTACCGAGCGCGGCTATGATAAACTCGGGAGGACCCGAGGGTGCTTTGTTTCTTGAAAAAAACGCCATATATTTCTTCCTTATACTTACAGAATGCTGACCGTAACCGTCTTGCGCTCGCCGACCTCATCGTTCATTTCATCGCCGTTTACGGTCTTTTCGGCATAGGTGACGGTGATTTTTGCTTCGTCAAGTGCACCGAGCACGTCGCTGTCGAGCATATCGGGCTTCGTGCAGAGAACGTTGATAATAAACGGAGGCATAATAACCTCTGCCTCGGGGTTGTGTGCAGGCACTCCGATTTCACTTCCGAGGGTAGCCTTTGCATAAATTCCGTTTTTGCCGTTTTTCTCAAGCGAAACGTCGTAAATAACGATGTCCTTATCGCAGAGATTTTCGATTGAAACGGTATATGAATATGCGGCGCAGCCGTCGGTGTTCTCAAGGAATTTCTGCGCATCCTTTGCGCTCATTCCGTAGGTGCTTTCGAGCTCTGCCGCATCGGTAAATGCAGGGCGGTCAACAACACCGAATTCAAGACCGCGAAGATTGAGGACCGCTTTGCTCTCGTTATTCTGCGTGATTTCAACGTTATCCTCGAGCCTGAGGTCATATTTCGTGCCGTCACTGCAGGTAACGGTGAGCTTCATTGATTTGACGGTCTCAACAACCTGAGCATCGGAAAGCTCGATATTTGAATTGAGAACGTGGACGGTAATCGCATCGGCAAGGAAATCGCTGTCGGGCAGCTTTGCGCCGATTCCGTTTTCGCCGCCGTTGATTGTTTTTCTGAGATAGACGCCGTTTTTGCCGTTTGAATCGGATTCAAGACTTGTCATAACAAGCTCCGAGCCGGTATAGTTGAGCACCTTGACGGTCATACCGTAGATATAGTAATCGGCAAAATTCTCGTAAAAGTTATCCGCAGCGCTTTCACCGATTCCGAAATCCTCGGAAATGATATCACGGTATCTGTATGGGTCGCCTGCGTACGTTTCAAGCAGATTATCGTCGGCAACGATTTCTTCATAAATGAATCTGATTCCCTCATATTCCTTTGCAGGGTCTTTATCGCAGCCCGATAACGCAAAAAGAGCTGACGCAGAAATAATCATAACAAGCAAAACCGAAATAAATCTTTTCATTATAATCCCCCGTTCATTTTGTTTTCGCTCTTTAACATTATGACAGATTTCCGTTCAAAAAACAATACCAAATATTAAATAGATTATAAATATATTATAAACAAAACATAACCTGATGTTTTTCATTCACAATCCTCAGTCTCTTCGTGACGGCTCCTTTCAAAAGGAGCCTGTTGTAACTGCAAATTAATTCCGAATAACGAATTCCTAATTCCGAAATTAAAAAACCGGATGCACCCGAAGATGCACCCGGTCAGTTTTATTATGCGTAAAAATTATGCCTTTTTCTTGGTGATTGCCTTGATTGCGATAAGAGTTGCAACCGTCAGAACGATACCGATGGGAAGCGCAACGATTGCAAGGTTTACTCTTGCAAGGAAGCCTGCAGCGATATACGTTACAAACGAAATGCCTGCAACCGTAAGTGCATAGGGAAGCTGGGTTGAAACGTGGTTGATGTGGTTGCACTGTGCACCTGCCGAAGCCATAATTGTTGTGTCGGAGATGGGTGAGCAGTGGTCGCCGCATACAGCACCTGCCATACAAGCGGAAATTGCAACGATTGTGAGAGGATTGGTAGCCTCGAAAACGCTGAGAACGATGGGGATGAGGATACCGAAAGTACCCCATGAAGTACCCGTTGCAAATGAAAGACCTACGGCAATAAGGAAGATGATTGCGGGAAGAAGTGCCTGGAATGCGCCTGCACTGCCTTCAACAAGCTGTGAAATATAAATCTTTGCGCCGAGTGAATCAGTCATAGCCTTGAGGGTCCATGCGCAGGTAAGGATAAGGATTGCGGGCACCATAGCCTTGAAGCCGTCGGGAAGAGATGCCATAATATCCTTGAAGCTGATTACTCTTCTGATAAGGAAATAGATAACTGCGAATACGATTGCGATTGCCGAGCCGATAACAAGACCGACGGATGCATCGGAATTTGAGAATGCTTCAATGAAGCTTGTGCCGTCAAAGAAGCCGCCCGAATAAATCATACCGATAACGCAGGTGATGATAAGCACAACAACGGGAAGAACGAGGTCGATAACCTTGCCCTTGGGGTTAGCGGCAACGTCATCATTGACAACTTTGTCACCTGTTGTAAAGAGGTCACCCTTTTCGAGAGCATTCATTTCGTGAAGCTTCATCGGGCCGTAGTCAAGCTTTGTAACGGCAAGAATAACCATCATCAGGATGGTGAAAAGTGCGTAGAAGTTATAGGGAATAGCCTGGATGAAAAGGCTGATACCGCTTTCTGCGCCTGCGCCTCTTGCGAAGCCTGCAACTGCAGCTGCCCAGGATGAAATGGGAGCGATGATGCAAACGGGACCAGCGGTAGCATCGATGAGATAGGAGAGCTTTGCTCTTGAAACCTTCTTTTCATCGGCAACGGGTCTCATAACCGAGCCGACTGTGAGGCAGTTGAAATAGTCATCGATGAAGATGAGGCAGCCGAGAAGGATTGTTGCGAGCTGTGCCCCGACTCTTGTCTTGATGTGCTTTGAAGCCCATCTGCCGAACGCTGCGGAGCCGCCTGCCTTATTCATAAGTGAAACGAGCATTCCGAGAAGAACAAGGAATACGAGAATACCCATATTGTAGCTGTCGGAAAGGCTTGCTACAAATCCGTCGAAAAGAACGTGGTTAACTGCAGTTTCAAAGTTGCCGCCTGCAAAAATGAAGCCGCCTGCTACGATACCGATAATCAGCGAGGAATAAACCTCCTTGGTGATAAGAGCGAGAACGATAGCAATAACGGGGGGAACGAGTGCCCAGATTGTGGCATACTTGCTGATGCTTTCGCGCACCTTTGCGATAGCAGTCTGGATATTCTGCTTGAATCCGGGGTCGTTTGCAAGGTTATCGGCATATGCATCAACGTATGCGTGAGCCGAATCGCCGTCAGCAAGGTCGTATTCAACAGCCTCGCCGTCAACCTCAAACGAAACAACGTTTGATTCAGCTGCACCGATGGTTTCAACAGCCGCATCAGCAGTTGCAAAAACCGTTGTGCAGAACATTGTTCCGATTACGGCAATTGCCATAATGAGTGCAAAAAGTCTGGTTTTGCGCATGGTTTTACCTCCAAAAAAATAAAATATGCTCCGATACACGGCTGCGTACCGAAGCATAATCAATAAATATCATTATCAATATCAAAGATTATGATAGCGCTCCACAACCGTGACAGTACACTGCATATTTTACAGTGTCCCGATGAATGCCGCCTCGGGCAAACGCACATTCACCTCGGCGAAAGCTCCTTTACCTCCCTGCGATTTCCCTGCGCAGAGAATTACTCTTAGCTTCCGCACCTCTATCCCTTTGATATTACATTATATATTCTTTTTTGTCAAGAAATAATTATTCCGCCGATAATTCGTCAATTCTTTCGCTGAGTGCCGCAAGCTGAGCCATATCAAGCGTTTCGGCTCTTACCGACGGCTCGAATCCGCATTGCTCAATAGCCTTTGTGACAATCTCCTTTGAAATGCCCATTCCCGAGCTGATGGAGTTCGATGCCGTTTTTCTGCGCTGACCGAATGCCGCGTGCACCATTCTGAAAAAGAGCTTTTCGTTGCCGACGGGATTTTCGGGCTCGGGTCTGATATCCATTCGGATAACCGAGCTGTCAACCTTCGGTGCAGGCATAAACGAGCCTGCCGAAACGTCAAAGAGCTTCTTCGCATCCGCATAGTAGTCAACCGCAACCGTCACCGCACCCGAAAGTCGGCTTCCGACGGGAGCGCAGAGCCTTTGCGCCGCCTCTCTCTGCACCATAACGGTTATCGCTTTGAGGGGCAGTCTGCTCTCAAGCAGTGACATAATAACGGGTGAGGTAATATAATAAGGCAGGTTTGCACAAACGTAAACGGGCATACCCTGAAACTTTTCTTCAATTATTGCGGCAAGGTCGGTCTTGAGCACGTCCTGATTGATGATTTCGATATTGTCAAAATCCTTGAGTGTTTCATCAAGAATCGGCAGAAGCTTCGTATCAAGCTCGATAACCACAACCTTTTTTGCTCTTTTTGCAAGCTCGGCGGTAAGCACGCCGATACCTGCACCGATTTCAATAACGCCGCTGTTTTCGTCAATTCCGCTTTCCTCCGCCATTCTCGGGCAGACCGAAGGATTGACTATGAAATTCTGACCGAGCGACTTTGAAAAATGAAAACCGTGTCTGCCGAGAAGTTCCTTGACCGTTCCGATATCAGTTAAATTATACATCACAGCAACCTCGTATCGTTGATTATTAATTCGAAATCGCATCCGAGCGATTCGGCCGATTTTTTGCAAAGCACCATTCTCTCAAGGAAAATTTCAAAATATTCCATAACAGGACAGATTGCCGTATCAATTTTCAGCGTAAGGCATATCATTTTGTTATCCTTGTCTACGTTAAGCTTTGAGCTGATAACGGCATAGTTGACTCTGTCGTGAATATCGTTGGGAACGGTGTCCTCACAGCGCACTCTCGATCTTCTTACGTCGCTTTTATCCGCAAGAATAAGTGCGGCGGCAACGGGTGTGACGGGTGCGGCGGTCTTTTCATCGTGATGACCGATAGCCGTTGTAACCGCAATAACGTCATTGAAATCACAGCCTCTTGAACGAAGCAAATCGGACGCGAGGAGCGCACCGCTCTGGGCGTGGTCGCAGCGGTTGACGGTATTGCCGATATCGTGAAGCAGACCCGAAACTCTTGCAAGCTCGCAGGTATGCTCATCGTATCCGAGTGTCTTCAGCACGTACGTTGCATCCTCACCCGTTTTTACGGCGTGTGCCATGCCGTGCTCGGTGAATCCGATTGCGTCCAGCACACCGTCCGCCGCTTTTATATATGCCAGAATTTCAGCGTCTTTTCTCAAATTCTCAAAGCTGACCAAAAAATACACATCCCTTATCAAAAATATTGTCTGCATTTCCGTTGATTTTTCTTTAAAATATATTTATAATAAAATCTGTATAAATATCAAAATGGAGGTTGAAATATGTCAATTCTCGTTACAGGCGGTGCAGGCTTCATCGGCTCACACACCGTTGTTGAGCTCCTCAATGCAGGCTATGACACCATTATACTCGATAATCTCTGCAACAGCAAGAGCGAAAGTGTAAAACGTATCAAAGAAATTACGGGCAAGGACGTTAAATTCTACGGATGCGACATACGTGACCGTGCAGGTCTCGACAAAATCTTTGCAGAAAACACCATCGAGGCGGTTATCCATTTCGCAGGTCTCAAGGCAGTCGGCGAAAGCTGCGACAAGCCCCTTGAATATTACGATAACAACATCGGCGGCACTGTTATTCTTTGCGAAGCAATGAAGGCAGCAGGCTGCAAAAAGATAGTATTCAGCTCCTCCGCAACTGTTTACGGAAGCGAAAACCCCTCTCCCCTCAGAGAGGATATGCCCGAGGGCAAAACAACCAATCCCTACGGCACAACCAAGCTCTATATTGAAAGAATCCTCAAGGACCTCTTTGCTTCGGATAACGATTGGAGCATCTGCCTTCTGCGTTATTTCAACCCCATCGGTGCTCACAAGAGCGGCAAAATCGGCGAGGACCCCAACGGTATTCCCAACAATCTCGTACCCTATATCGCTCAGGTTGCCATCGGCAGAAGAGAATTCCTCAGCGTTTTCGGCGACGATTACGATACTCCCGACGGTACGGGTGTTCGTGACTACATCCACGTTGTTGACCTTGCACTCGGCCACATCAAGGCGGTTGAAAAGGTGCTTGCAGAAAAGAGCTGCTCAACCTATAACCTCGGCACAGGTACGGGCTACAGCGTGCTCGACGTTGTGAAGGCATTCGAAAAGGCAAGCGGAAGAACCGTTGCTTACAAAATCTGCGACCGCCGTCCCGGCGACATCGCAACCTGCTTCTCCGACCCCTCGAAGGCAAAGGCAGAGCTCGGCTGGGAGGCAACGAGAGGCATTGACGAAATGTGTGAGGATTCCTGGCGCTGGCAGTCAATGAATCCCAACGGTTTCTGATTATGAAGAATTACATATGGGATTTTGACGGTATGCTGTTTGACAGCTATCCGCATATAACCTCCGCATTCATCAAGGCAATGGCGGAATCGGGCACCGAGCCTGACTATGACGAGGCGAAGGCTCTGCTTGAAATTACCTTTGCCGATTGCTTTGAGCATTACGGAGTCACCGAGGAGCAAAAGGCTCTTTTCAGAAAATACGAGCACGATTATCAGCTCCGTCCGATAGCAGTGCCGTTTGAGAATACCTACGCAACGCTTGAATCGCTTTTCAACAGCGGCAAAAAGCATTTTCTCTATACCCACAGAGGCTTTGAAACCTCGCAGTATTATCTTGAAAAATACGGTATGAAGAAATTCTTCACGGCGTTTGTGGATTCCTCAAATAATTTCCCGTCGAAGCCTGCCCCCGATGCGGTGAATTATATCTGCGATACCTATGGCCTCGACAGAAGCGAAACCGTTATGATTGGCGACAGAGAAATCGACGTGCTTTCGGGCATCAACGCAGGCTGCTTCGGCTGCCTTTACACCAAAAAAGAAAACCCCGATACCGCCGCACAGTTCGTCGTGCACGATATATCGGAGATTCTGGAAATAAAATAAAATCGGGCAAGGGCGAAGCCCTTCCTTAACTTTTCACTCTTCACTTTTCATTTTTCACTGAACCGGAGGTTTAATATGAGAGCAGTTATCACAGTTATAGGTAAAGATATGGTCGGTATTCTTGCAAAGGTTTCCGCAGAATGCTCTGACCACAATATCAACGTCCTTGAGGTTACCCAGTCCATCCTTCAGGATATGTTTGCAATGATTATGATGGTTGACATCACAAAATCAGACATTCCCTTCACCGAATTTGCCGAAATGCTCCAGAAGGCAGGCGACGAAATGGGTCTTTCCATCCACGCCATGCACGAGGACATCTTCAACGCAATGCATACCATCTGAGCAATTACTTTGAGGTGAATTTACAATGCTTAACGCAAGAGATATTCTTGAAACAATAACCATGATTCAGGATGAACACCTGGACGTGCGTACAATAACGATGGGCATTTCCCTGCTCGATTGCTGCCACAGCGATATTGACGTTATGTGCGGCAAGGTCTATGACAAAATCACACGCTATGCGAAGGACCTTGTCAAAACGGGCGAGCAGATTGAAAAGGAATTCGGCATCCCCATCATCAACAAGCGAATTTCCGTTACTCCTGCGGCAATGATTCTCGCATCCTGCGAGGATAAGGACGCCGTCAAGCTCGCAAAAACGCTTGAAAGAGCTGCGGTTGCCTGCGGAGTCAACTTCCTCGGCGGATTTTCGGCACTTGTGCAGAAGGGCTTCGGCCCCGGTGACAGAGAGCTTATCGAGGCAATTCCCGAAGCACTCAGCGTTACCGACCACATCTGCTCCTCCGTCAACATCGGCTCAACGAAAACGGGCATCAATATGGATGCCGTCGGACTTATGGGCAAGGTCGTCAGAAGAAGTGCGGAATTAACTGCGGACAGAGACTGCATCGGCCCTGCAAAGCTCGTTGTTTTCTGCAACGCTCCCGAGGATAACCCCTTTATGGCAGGTGCATTCCACGGTGCAGGCGAGCCCGACTGCGTTATCAACGTCGGCGTTTCGGGTCCCGGTGTTGTAAGGGCGGCTCTTGCAAAGGCAGGCGACTGCGACCTCACTGCCGTTGCCGACCTTATCAAGAAAACCGCATTCAAAATCACAAGAATGGGTCAGCTTGTTGCAAGCGAAGCCTCACGCAGACTCGGCGTGCCCTTCGGCATCGTTGACCTTTCACTTGCTCCCACGCCTGCAATCGGCGACTCGGTTGCGCATATTCTTGAAGAAATGGGTCTTGAATGCTGCGGCTGTCACGGCACAACGGCAGCTCTTGCCCTGCTCAACGACGCAGTCAAGAAGGGCGGCGTTATGGCATCGTCCCACGTCGGCGGTCTTTCGGGCGCATTCATCCCCGTTACCGAGGACGCAGGTATGATTGATGCCGCAAGATGCGGATGCCTGACACTCAACAAGCTTGAGGCTATGACGGCAGTCTGCTCCGTAGGTCTTGATATGATTAACATTCCCGGCGATACGCCTGCAGAGGTTATCTCCGCAATCATCGCTGACGAAGCGGCAATCGGTATGGTAAACTCCAAGACCACTGCCGTCAGAGTTATCCCTGCAATCGGCAAGCAGGTCGGTGAAGAATTGAGCTTCGGCGGACTTCTCGGAAGCGGACCCGTTATGCCCCTTTCGACCTATTCCCCTGCAAAATTCATCAACCGCGGCGGCAGAATCCCCGCTCCGATGCAGAGCCTTAAAAACTGATTTATCGTATAAGCGCCCCGAGGGATTTCCTCGGGGCGCTGTTGTTTTATACGGTTGTTTCTTCGGGCAGGGTTGCGGTTTCGGGAATAATCTCCGTTTCACCGTATTTTGCGATTATCTCTGCTTCCATCTGCTCAATGTCAATCCAATCGGTTGTTCTGGTCTGATACGTGCCGTTTTCCAATGCTTCAAGATACTCGATTTGTATGCCAAACATATAATTTGGAGATAAATAATATTCATTGATTATTTCATCGTCAAATGTGTATATTATGTCTGCATTAAAAATCTCTTCGATTTCTTGATCAGCATAGTCCTTAGGATTCATCATAAGATTGATATCTAAATTACCTTTTAATACTTTTGCAAACTCCAGATTTGTCTTATCAAAATCTTCGCGACTTATATTGAAATATTGAATAAACCTTTTGATTTTCATCTCATTCAACTCATCTGTTGTCTTGTCTGTTTGATTTTCGAATTCCTGGTATGCTTCTTCTCCAACCAAAAGCTTAAATTGATATGGAACGGAATAATATCTCACCCTGTATTTTCGTGTTGTCAAAAATGCGCCCCCGGCGTCTATGGACTCCTGTGAGTTTTTTGTAAATTCTTCTGTTTGCGCATTTTTCGAAATGATAAGATTATCTGATGTTGTTTCGCTGCTTTTTTCAGAATAAACAATATCCGAAACAGTGCTTTCTGAAAAAACCGTTGAGGTGTCGGTTTCGCCGACGGGTATCTGTCTGCCATTTCCGATATGTTTTGTCAAAACAACACCTGCCATCAGCACAATTGTTAGAGCACATATTACGGCAACCGTTCTTTTTAAATTCGGAGAAACCGGTTTGTGTCTGTCAATTCCGCAATTTCTGCAAGCGTTGACTATTTCTCTCTTTTTATTTTCGGTCAGCTTTATATTTCTGCCCGCTTCGCTGAATTTGTTAAAATCCATCCTCATCACTCCTCTCCGTAAGCCTTTTCAAGAAGCCTTCTGCCTTTCTGCAATCTCATCTTAACTGCAGAAGGAGTTTTGCCTATCATAGCTGCAATTTCGTCAACCTTATATCCGTCTATGTAATGTAAAATAATAACAACAGAATATTTTTCGGGAATGGAAACCAGTGCTTCAAGCACAAAAACCGTCTCATCGCTGAAGCTGTCTGCAGCAACAGTCTGTGTACCGATATCCAAAAATCTTCTTTTCTTTTTCAGCATATTGCGGCTGCAGTTTGTTGCAACTCTGATAAGCCACGCCTTTTCATGCTGAACGTTTTCAAACCGCGGAGCTTTCTGAATATATTTCAAAAAAGCTTCCTGAACGGCATCCTGTGCATCGGCTTCATTTTTCAAAATAACAAGACATATCCTGAAAAGCATATCGGCATATTCCCTGACTGCCTTTTCAACGTCGTTTTTAAACGGGATATCTTTTTGCACGTTTCACACCCCCTCATTAATAATACAATTCAAAATGCTGTTTGGTCAATTATTTATAAAAAGAAATTTTACAAACAAAAAAGCGGTCGAGAAACCGACCGCCTATAAATTATTTTGTTTTTTCAAAGATGAACTCGTCGTTTTCGTATCGGCAGATATATTTTCCGCCGTTTTCCATCGTGCCCTCAAGCAGCTTTTCGGAGAGCTTATCCTCGATTCTCTGCTGAATTGCTCTGCGCAGAGGTCTTGCGCCGTAAACGGGGTCGAAGCCTGCGTTGCCGATTGCCTCAACCGCTTCCTCGCTGAATTCAAGCTCAAAATCAAGCTGTGCAATCCTTTCCGAGAGACCCGAAAGCATCCTGCGTGCGATTTCGTTGATATTCTCCTTCGTAAGCTGACGGAATACAATAATATCGTCAACTCTGTTGAGAAATTCGGGTCGGAAAACGTTTTTAAGCTCCGCCATAACGGCATCGTGAATGCTCTTATCGGTGCGAGTCTGCGCACCGTCTGCCGAGAATCCGAGCGTACCGCCGCCGCTGCCTGCAATCTGCTTTGCGCCGACGTTGGAGGTCATAATGATTACGCAGTTTTTGAAATCAACTCTCCTGCCCTGCGAATCCGTCAGAATTCCGTCCTCAAGAATCTGCAGAAGCATATTGAAAACGTCGGGATGCGCCTTTTCGATTTCGTCAAAAAGAATGACTGAATAAGGTCTGCGGCGCACCTTTTCGGTGAGCTGACCGCCCTCGTCATAGCCGACGTAGCCGGGAGGCGAGCCGACAAGCCTTGAAACGGTGTGCTTTTCCATATATTCGCTCATATCGAGCCTTATCATCGCATTTTCATCACCGAACATCGATGCCGCAAGGGTTTTGCAAAGCTCGGTTTTGCCTACGCCCGTCGGACCGAGGAAAATGAATGAGCCCGTCGGTCTTTTCGGATCTTTGAGACCTGCTCTGCCTCTGCGGATTGCTCTTGCAACAGCGCTGACCGCCTCATCCTGACCGACGATTCTTTCGTGAAGCTCGCTTTCCATATTGAGCAGCCTTTCGCTTTCCTCTCTGGTAAGCTGTACTACGGGAATTCCCGTCCACTGCGAAACGATTGCCGCAATCTCCTGCTCCGTAACCTCACCCGAAACACGGGTGTTTTTCTCTTTCCAGAGCTTTCTCTCGTTTTCAAGCTCCTGCGCAACGCCGTTTTTCTCATCTCTTATTGCTGCGGCTCTTTCAAAATCCTGTGACTTGACCGCCGATTCCATCTCTTCGCCAAGCGATTTCACCTTATCCTCAAGTGCCTTGAGGTCGGGCGGTGCGGTGAAAGCACGAAGTCTGACTCTTGATGCTGCCTCGTCAACAAGGTCAATCGCCTTGTCTGGCAGATATCTGTCGCCGATATATCTCGATGACATTTTGACCGCCGCCGAAATTGCGCCGTCGGAAATCCTGACCTTATGGTGCGCCTCATATTTATCACGCAGACCCTTGAGAATTTCAACCGCCTCGTCCTCGGTAGGCTCACCGACGGTTACGGGCTGGAATCTTCTTTCAAGAGCCGCATCCTTTTCGATGTGTTTGCGGTATTCCTCGAGCGTTGTTGCGCCGATAACCTGAATTTCTCCCCTTGCAAGCGACGGCTTGAGAATATTTGCCGCATCGACAGCACCCTCTGCCGAGCCTGCACCGATAAGGGTATGCACCTCGTCAATAAAGAGGATTATATCCCCTGCCTTGTTGACCTCCTCGATAACGTTGCGGATTCTCTCCTCGAAATCGCCTCTGTATTTCGTGCCTGCAACCATACCCGTGAGGTCAAGGGTAACGATTCTCTTGTTTCGCAGAAGCTCAGGCACCTCACCCGTTGCAATCTTGAGTGCAAGTCCCTCTGCGATGGCGGTTTTACCGACACCCGGCTCACCGATGAGGCAGGGATTGTTTTTCGTTCTGCGGCTGAGAATCTGGATTACTCTCTCAATCTCATTCTGTCTGCCGATAACGGGGTCAATCCTGCCCTGATTCGCCATCAGGGTGAGGTCTCTGCCGTACTGCGTAAGGGTCGGAGCATCGGATTTATTCTTTTCGTTCGTACCCTTGCCCTTCTGACCCGAAGAGCTGTTGCCGAGCGCATTCGTCAGGTCGTTGAGGATATCCTGCGGCTGAATTCCGAGCTGCGAAAGAATCTCCATCGCTGCACCCGTACCCTCTCTGATAATGCCCATAAGAATATGCTCGGTACCGATATACGAATGCCCCATTCCCTTACCCTGAAGGATGGCGGTGTCGATGATATTTTTTGCTCTTGGCGTAAAATCGTTGGGCGAAAGCACAGTCGGAGAGCCGATTCCGATGCTGTTGCGGATTATCGACTCAACCTCGCCGTAGGTAGCTTTCCTTGCAGTGAGTGCGGTATGAGCCATACCTCCGCTTTCCGAAAGCAGACCGAGCAGAATATGCTCACTGCCAACGTAGGTGTGCCCGAAGTTTTCCGCCGCCGAAATTGCGCTGTTGAGCGCTGAATTTGCTTTCTGTGTAAAGCCTGTGAATCTATACATACAAATCCCCCCAGATTATATATCAGTCCGCAAGCGCCTCACGCACGGCAGCCGCTCTTATTTTGTCCCTTTCAGGAGCGGTATCTGCATTTTCATTTGCCGCGCTGACGGTTGCAGGCTGCATATTGACTATAAGCTCGTTTATTTTTTCAATATTAACGTCAAGAATTCCTCTTGCCGCACCCAGACGCACGAGTGACGCAAGCTCCATAAACTCATCGGTGGTGAGCAGACGGGCGTGCTTGAGAATACCGTATGCCCTGAAAATCTTGTCCTCGTCCGCAGGATTTTTGACCATCTTTGCCGCCGCGGCTCTTTCCTGACCTACAAGCTGCAAAACAATGGATTTGAGGTTAGCGATTGCCGTTTCCTCGGTTATGCCGAGAGTAATCTGATTGCTTATCTGATAAATATCGCCCGTTGCTCTTGAGCCTTCGCCGTAAGCCCCTCTGATGGTCAGACCGAGCTTTGAAACGGTGCTTGCAAGGCGTGAAATCTGACCGCATCTTGTGAGTGCAGGCAGATGAAGCATAACGGATGCTCTCATTGCCGTGCCGAGATTTGTCGGACAGGCGGTGAGATAACCGATTCTGTCGTCGAATGCGTAGCTGAGCCTTGAATCGAGCAGACTGTCGAGCTTATCAGCAATGTCAAATGCCTCCTCCAGCGCAAGACCCGCCTTCATAACCTGAAGCCTGATGTGGTCCTCCTCGCAGAGCATAATGCTCACACCTTCATCTCCCGAAAGCATAAGTGCACTTCCGTCCTTTTTGGCGGCAAATTCGGGGCTGATAAGATGTCTTTCGGCAAAAGAAACTGCCTGCCTGCGTGTGAGGTCCTTCATTTCAATATAGCTGAAATCCTTGCTGTCATTCTCAAAAAGAGCCGTTTTGATAAGGCTGTTCACTCTGTTTTTGCCCTCGGCATCAAGCCTTGAGGGGAAAGGGAACTCGTCAAGGTTTCGTGCAAGGCGGATGCGTGTGCTTAAAACAACGTCGCCCTGGTCGCCTTTTTCAATATACCATTTACTCATCAGTTTTCGCCTCCTTCTTCAAGAGCCTTGATTTCGTCTCTGATTTTAGCCGCCATCTCAAATTCCTGCTTTGCAACGGCATCATTCATCAATGCTCTGAGCTTTTCGATTTTCTCTTCCTTTGTTTCAATCTTTGTCTCGGCAGGAGCTCCCTGGCTGGTTTTGCCGCTGTGCTTGATTTTGCCGTGGATTCTCTGGATTGAGGGCAGGAGCTTATCGTAAAAAGTCCTGTAGCACTCTGCACAGCCGACCTTGCCCTCCTTGGCAATATCGCTGAATGCCATACCGCATTTCGGGCATCTCGGAGCGGACGAAGCCGAAATCGAGGGCATCATATCGCCCAGAAGGCTGCTGAAAAGCCCCGAAAGATTCAATCCGAAGCCCGAAAACATATCGGAATAGCCGAGATGTGCGGCGCATTCCTGGCAAAGATGGCTCTCAGCCATATCGCCGTTGATTATCTGTTTAAGATGAGTTGTAGCCTCATTCTTTCCGCAATTCTGACATAACATAACCTGTCACCCTTTCTTTTTTTATCTTTCTGAATCGATTGCAAGAAGCATCTGCTTGAATACCGACGCTCTGATTCTGCCCCTGATTTGCGGCGGAAGCATACGCAGTGCATTATCCCCCGTTGCGGCGGCAATGAGCCTTGCCGAATTCTTATCAATTACCCCTGCGTTGAGCAGATTCATAACGTGTGCCCTGCAAACCGAAAAATCAATATCGTCGCCAACGTGGTTTACCGTGTGCATAATTGCCGAGGGTTTATCAAAGCTGACCCTCGTTATCTTGATGTAACCTCCGCCGCCCCTGCGGCTTTCAACGATGTAGCCGTGCTCGGGCGTAAATCTTGACGAAATAACGTAGTTTATCTGGCTCGGCACGCAGCCGAGGGTCTGCGCAAGCTCGTTTCGCTGAATTTCGGTTGTGCCGTCCTGCTCAAGCATTTCCATAAGCATTCTTGCTATTTCATTGCTCAGGCTCATTATATCAGCTCCTTTTGTTGAGGTTTGTATATTTCTGTGTTTTGACTTTGACTTTCTTTGACCTTTGTCTGTATTATAGACCCTGAAGGTCAGAAGGTCAAAGGTCAGAAAAGGTCAAATTCATTCGTTTGACCTTTGTTTTCAGGATTTATCTTCAGTTTTCTCATTTTTTCTTCGTTTTTCTCGATTTTTTGAATTCTGTTATTTTTTGACCTTTGACTTTCGTTTCAATAAAAGTATCGCACAAATCCGCCCTATATAATCACTCATCTGTTGCAATTTATAATATATTATGGTATCATTCATTGAAATACATACTTTTCGAAACAGCAATTCTTTATGTCTGAAACGCAATAAATTGCGTTTCAGATGCGAAGCAGTTTTGAAAGAGAAGATTTTCGTCACAACAAGGCGAAAATCTGCAGGAATACAAGGCTATTTCAAAGATTTTTAACGCAGGTGTGGCGAAAAGATACCTTTCAAAACCATATTAATTGCCGTTTCAAAAAGTATAATTTTTATCAAGGTAAAATTGCAATGAAACAAAACAAATCAAAAGCCGCCGCAGGTCTTGCGCTGACCCTGATAAGCGGCATTTTCTGGGGCTTTTCAGGCTCCTGCGGTCAGTATATTTTTTCAGAATGCGGCGCAACCTCAAGCTGGCTCGTGCCGATAAGAATGCTTTTTTCAGGGCTGATACTTCTCATTGTCTGCACCGTAAAAAACAAAGGAAAAATCCTCGGAGTATGGAAGGGCAAAAAGAATATCGCCGTTATGCTCCTTTTTACTCTGCTCGGTCTTGTGATGTGCCAATTCTCATATTTCCGTGCAATCGAGCTTTCAAACGCAGGCATAGCAACGGTTCTGCAATATCTCTCCCCTGCAATGATTCTCGTTTTCACCTGCCTTAAAAGCAAAAAACTGCCCGTATGGCAGGAAGCAATTTCAATCATTCTCGCAATCGGCGGCACTTTTCTCATCGCAACGGGCGGCTCGCTGAGCAGCTTTGCAATCTCGGCAGAAGCTTTCGTCTGGGGGTTGCTTGCGGCGGTGTTTCTCGTTTGCTACACTCTCCTGCCCGTATCGCTTTTCGAGGTTTCCGACACTCCGACGGTGCTCGGCTGGGGTATGACCCTCGGCGGTATCGGGTTGCTGCCCGTTTTCAGACCGTGGGAAACGGCTCCGCAGCTTTCGGTACAGCTCATTCTTTCAACGGCGGCGATAATCATCTTCGGCACCGTCATCGCATACGCATTTTTCCTTGAAGGCATACGGCTTATCGGTCCGACAAGAGCAAGCATCATCTCAAGCATTGAGCCTGTTTCGGCTTGCGTGATTTCGGCGGTGTGGCTCTCAAGCAGTTTTTCGCTCACAGATATCATCGGTATGGCGATGATCATTTCAACAATATTCATCATCGCTCTCACCTCAAAGAAAAAAGAATAACTTACCGAAGAAGCCGTATCACGCATACGGTTTCTTTTTCTTTACATTTTTCTATATAAATGGTATAATATTTGTAATTATTATTTGGGAGGCAGTTATGGAATTTCGGCAGGAATATCTCGGCGGCGGCATAACCGCATTTGTTTCCGAGGCTCATACCTTCGGCACGGATGCCGTTTTACTTGCGGATTTTGCGTCACCGACAAAAAAATCCGTCTGCTGCGACCTCGGCTCGGGGTGCGGAATCATTCCCCTGCTCTGGTGCAAAAAAGAAACGGGCAGAATAACTGCCGTTGAAATCCAGCCTCTCGGCGCAGAGCAAATCGAAGCGGCGATTGAATTCAATCATCTTTCCGAAAGACTGACGGCGATCAACGCCGACCTAAAGGCACTCAAAGGAATCATCCCCTTCGGCAGCTTCGACCTTGTAACGATGAATCCGCCGTATAAAAAAAGCGGTGCAGGAATTGAAAGCTCATCGGGTGCGGACAAAATCGCAAGGCACGAAACAATGTGCACCTTCACCGATATCTGCACCGTTGCGGCAAAACTGCTCAATTTCGGCGGAAAGCTGTGTATGTGCATCCGACCCGAGCGTCTCTGTGAGCTTTTCTGCGAAATGAAGGCTGCAGGCATCGAGCCGAAAAGGCTTCGCCTCGTTTCAAAGTGCGCAGGCAAAGCACCGTGGCTTGCCCTTGTTGAGGGCAGACGGGGCGGCAAAAGCGGAATGACGGTTGAGCCCGAGCTTTTTGTCCACGGTGAAAACGGATATTCCGATGAAATGAAAAGAATTTACGGAGACTATCTCCTTGAAAACCGAGGTGAAAATAATTGAGCGGAATTTTATACGTTGTCGGCACTCCGATAGGCAATCTCGGTGATATCTCTCCCCGTGCGCTTGAAACGCTGGAGAAATGTGATTTCATCGCCGCCGAAGATACGAGAGTCAGCCTCAAGCTGCTCAATCATTTCGGAATCAAAAAGCCGATGATAAGCTATTTTGAGCATAACAGATTTGAACGCGGCCCCATTATTGCCGAAAAAATTCTTTCGGGCGAAAACGGAGTTGTCATAACCGATGCGGGTATGCCCGCAATCTCTGACCCCGGCGAGGACCTTGTTAAGCTCTGCATCGAAAAGGGCATAAAGGTTGAGGCTGTCCCCGGCCCGTGTGCATTCGCAACCGCACTTGCCGTTTCGGGTATGCCGTCAAGGCGCTTTACCTTTGAGGGCTTTCTGCCCGTTGAGAAAAGCGAAAGAAAATACATCGTCAATTCTCTTATAAACGAAGAAAGGACGATGATTTTCTACGAAGCTCCGCACAAGCTTGCGGCAACGCTTTCCGACCTTGCCGCTGCTTTGGGTGACAGAGAAATCGCAATCGTGCGTGAGCTGACCAAAATCCACGAGCAGGTAATCAAAACAACTCTTTGCGCCGCCGCAGAAAAATATTCTGTCGAGCCTCTGAAGGGCGAAATAGTCCTCATCATCACGGGCGCACCGAGAAAAGAGGCAGAGAAAATGACCTTTGAGCAAGCGGTTGCTTACGCAAACGAGCTTATCGCAAAGGGCGAAACCAAAACGTCCGCCGCCAAGACCGCCGCAAAGGAAAGCGGCTTTAAAAAAGGCGATATTTATAAAATTCTGACAGAGGAGGAATAAGAGATGATACAGTATTTTCTCGACCATCCCATATGGATTGCCGTTTTTGCGGCAGTTATACTTCTGACGGTTTTCGTCTGCTTCAAAGCGGCGCAGTCAAGCAAAAAAAGATATGCCGCCAATGAAAAAACGATGAAAAAAATCAAGGAAGAAAACGAGCTTTGCAACGAATTTGCAATCCTGACCGAAACCCTTATTTCGTCTGCCGAAAGTGACAGACTTTTCAAGGGCGTTGCTCTCAATCTCCAGAAAAGAGTTGCCGCAAAATCGGATATCAATGCGGAATTCGCTTCCCTTACCGATGAGCAGCAGGAAATTTACGCACTTTATTCCGTTATCGACGACGGCGCAGGCAAATTAAGCGGTTTTTTCGAGGTCTGCGGCAAGCCTTTGACAGATGTTGCCCTCAGAGCAATCGAAAGACTCCTTGACGGCGAGGCTGTTGAGATTTTCAGAAAAGAATTCGACGCATACGATGACGATAACGAAACCGTTTCCTTCATTCCCGAGGATATCAAAAAGCTCGATGAGAGCTTCAGGGAGCTTGCCCCCGTTGAATTAATCTGCCAAAAAGCGGGCGATTTCATTAAATCCGCCCCTGAAAAATTCATATAAGGAGAAGAAACAATGAAAAAACTGCTTTGCATCATTCTTGCGGTTTCGATGCTTTTCTGCATTCCCGCAGCCGCAAGCGCACAGACAAACGCCCTTCAGTTTACCGACGGCGAATTCACAATCCTGCAGATTTCCGACCCGCAGGATGACCGCTACGCTGCATACGACCTCATCAATTTCGTAAAACTTGCTCTTGAAGAAACGAAGCCCGACCTCGTTATTCTTTCGGGTGACATCGTTGAGGACAGCCGTGCAGGCGATTTCGGAATCGATGACGAAAATTTCCGCGAAGGTGTAGAGGTTGACACCTACGAAGAAACCCTCGATAACGTTAAAGTCGCAACCAATAATATTTTCTCTATCATCAACGATGCAAAAATACCCTTTGCCGTTGCTCAGGGCAACAATGATTATGCCAGCGGCGTAACCAACGAGGATTGGCTGAAGATTTATTCATCATATGAATACAGCCTCACCACCGATATGAGCAACGATGCCGACGGTAAAATCGACTTCAACCTCGAAATCCTCGGTTCTGACGGCAAGACCGCCTTCAACGTCTGGATGATGGATAACGGCAGAAACGGAATCAGCGAGGAGCAGATTGCGTGGTACGAATCGCAGAGCAATGCCCTTGCCGCTTCAAACGGCGGTAAGCCCGTGCCCTCAATTCTTTTTCAGCACATCCCCGTTGACGATATGGGCAACCTTTTTGAGGAATGCAACTTCTGGGATGAGGGTGCAGTTATCGAGGGCGGCAAATGCTACCGCCTGAATCAGGAGCTTGCCGACGGCTATTACGCAGGTGCAATCCTTCCCGGTCAGACAACCGAACAATTCAGATCCTGGAAAAAGCAGGGCGATATTCTCGGCGCATATTTCGGTCATTGGCACACCGCAGGCTGGACGGGCGTATGGGACGGCATTGAGCTCGGCTTCACCTACGGCTGCGAATTTGCGAAGCCCGGTCCCTACGGAATCAGGGTTTTCACTCTCCACGAGGACGATATCGAAAACTACGACAACGAGCTTTACACATATGAAGGCAGCGTCAAAAAGGGCAACGCAAGATTCGAGCTTCAGGTTGACGAGCCTTACGTTGAATATTCCAACCCCATCGCCGCATTTATCGGCGCAATCAAAAACGTTTTCATCCTCATTTCAAGAGAAATCAAAGAGCTTTTGAGCTGACAAAAAATCCCACGTTTCCGTTTTGGAGACGTGGGATGATTTTTTATATTCTGATATAAACGCTCATTTCGTTTTCGCCTCGGTTTCCCCATTTATAATAGGGAATGAGCTTTATTTCGGCGGCTTCTTCGTCGGGTGTACTCCATTCGGAATAAAGAAGCGCATTTTCCTTTTCCCTGAATCCGTCGGCAATTATTGTTTCGCCGTCAAATCTGAATGAAGGATTACGGGAAATTCGCAGAAGCTGGAGGTTTTTGCCGTTATCCGCCTCCTCAACGCAATAGACAAACGGACCTCTCGTGACCGCCGCCTTACCTGCATTTTCTCTGACGAGATTCGAGCATTTCATCAGCCTTACCTTCATTTCAAACTCCGCTTCAAGCGTAGCCGAAGAGCTGATTTCAAAATAAGCATAGCCGTTTCTGATTTCACAGGGCAATGAAAAAGAATAATTTTCACACCATTTCGGAATCCTTACCGCAAAGGTAAACGGCTTTTTCGGCTCAAGCTCAAAGGACAGCTTGCCGTTTTCGGCATATTCCGAATTGACCTTCACGGTTGCGTTTTCGGTTTCAGCCTCGCAACCGATAAACTGATGGACAAACAGCGTGTTTTCGTTTTCCGTAAAGCAATATTCTCCGATTGATGATATCAGCCTCGCAAGATTCGGAGGGCAGCAGGCACAGCCGAACCACTTCTGTCTGACTGGTCTGATATGGCGTTTGCGTGAATCCTTATGCGATGCCTCGGGAAGCACCTCAAGGGGATTGACGTAGAAAAAGCTCTTGCCGTCCTGCGACATTCCCGACAAAACGGTGTTGTAAAGTGCCCTCTCCGCCGCATCGGCAATATCGGCATCGGGCTCAATCTCAAGCATCCTGCGTGCAAAGAAAATCAGCCCGATTGAAGCGCAGGTTTCGGCATAGGCAAGGTCATTCGGCAGGTCGTAATCAAACGAAAAAGCCTCGCCGTCAACCGTTGAGCCTATTCCGCCCGTGATATACAGCTTCTTTTCAATGATATTCTTCATTATGCTTCTGCACGCCGAATAAAGCTCCTCATCCGAGCATCTTTTCGCAACGTCAGCCATTCCGCTGTAAAGATAAACGCCTCTTACTGCGTGACCGACAGCCTCATTCTGTTTTCTCGGCTCGCAATGCGCCTGATTGTAATGATAGTTATCGTGGACGGTTTTTCTGCCGAGCACAAGGTCATAATAATAAGGCTTTTTACCTCTTTCATTAACAAAAAATTCAGCCGCATCAAGATATTTTTTCTCGCCCGTTGCATCATAGAGCTTCACAAGCGCAAGCTCTGCGATTTCGTGGCCGCCGTAGCCCCTGATTTTATTCTCACCGAAGGTGTCGCAAATCAAATCCGCAAAACGGCACGCCGCATCCAGCAGCTTTCTTTTGCCCGTTGAATTGTAATAGGCAACCGCCGCTTCCGCAAGATGACCGAAGCAGTAAAGCTCGTGGAAATCCTTGAGATTAGTGAAAATTTCATCACGGTTGTTGATTATGTAAAGCGTATCAAGATATCCGTTTTCAAGCTGTGCGGCACAAACGAGGTCGATGATTCCGTCAGCTTTTGCTTCAAGGTCGGCATCGGGATTTACCGAAAGCGAAAAAGCCACTGCTTCCAGCCATTTATAAACGTCGCTGTCCTGAAAAACCCAGCCGTGAAACGCATCGGGGTGAGCGTTGTTATCATCGTAGCACCATTTATCCGCGGGAAAAACGGGGACGTCCTCTCCCCTTTTCAGTGCGGCGGCAAACCTGCCTGCCTTGACAAAATTCTCAACGGCATAGCTTTTTTCAGCACCCTCGATTCTGTCGTGCAGAGCCTCGTACTGATACGGTATAACCTCTTTTCTGACAAGCTCCGTTTCGCCCTTCCAGAAAGAGTCTGTCAGTCTGATTCTGCTCAGCTCAACGTGCTTTGAAAACATACGGCTGTTCATAATTATTACCCCGTGAATCGTTTTTATTCCATTATAATCGACGTAATCCGCACGGTCAATATTTATCCGTATGCAAAAGAAAAAAACCGGTGAGCCGAAACTCACCGGTTGATTTTTTATATTGTTCTTACTCTGATTGCGCCTTCAACGTTTGCATCAAACGCCTTGTCGGTATCGATTACCGTGTAACCCATATCCTTCTTGTTGGCGGTGAAGATTGACGTAACGCTTGCGCCTGCTGCCTTCGCCGCAGCCTCTGCCTTTGCGGCAAACTCATCTGCATTCTCCTTATGAATGAAGCAGGTGCGTACTGCAAAGCTTTCTGCAAGGCAGGTGTTGGGAAGGTTAACGGAATTCTTGATTTCGCCCTTTGTGAGATATGCGGCAACCTCGTCCGCTGCCATCATTGCACAGTTTTCTTCACTCTCGGGAGTTGATGCACCGAGGTGAGGAATCGCTGTTACGCCCTCTGCACCAAGCTGCTCGTCAGTGGGGAAGTCGGTAACGTAAGCCGCAGCCTTACCGCTTTCAAGAGCCGCGAGGATTGACTTTGAATCAACAAGCTCACCTCTTGCGAAGTTGAGGATTCTTACGCCATCCTTCATTGCTGCAAGTGTATCTGCGTTAATCATACCTCTTGTGCCGTCGTTGAGGGGCAGATGGAGGGTAATATAATCGCTCTTTGCGTAGATTTCGCTGATATCGGAAGCAACCTCAATGCCTTCCTTTTCTGAAACGAAGGGGTCATAGCCGATAACGCTCATACCGAGAGCCTTCGCACTGTCAGCAACCATTGCGCCGATTGCACCGAGACCGATAACACCGAGAGTTTTTCCGGTTATCTCGGTTCCGCCGAACTGGGATTTACCTGCCTCAACAGACTTCGCAACATTTTCGGTAAGGGTATTTGCCCAAGCGATACCGCCGACGATATCGCGGCTTGCGAGCATAAGAGC
>JAZNUD010000073.1:0-7189 GCA_045592085.1 Acutalibacteraceae bacterium
TAAAGATAAACCTCTTTTGAGGAGTATTTTGAACCGAAAGTAAATGATTCGGGGTCGCATTGCGTGATTGCTGCAAGACGGTTGCTTTCGCTGCAGTATTCCGCATTTTTGAACACAAGGTCAATTGTATCGGCATCGGCATTGCTGTTCTGAACGGTAACAACCGAAGCGAGCGGGCTTTCTGCCCAGTTCCAGTCAAAATTCAGGTTGCGTATTTCAACGCAATCGCTGTTTCTGATAAAAAATTTATACCCCGTTGAAGAAAAAACAAAGGTTGCGTCTGAGCCTTCAATCAGCAAATCGGTGCAGCTGTTTGCATCAAGACCGTCGGAGCTTTTGAAATAATATGTGCCCTTGTCGATGACAAGCTTCGTCTGCGGATGCTGCGAGCAATAATTGAGTGCACTCTGAAACGCCTCAAAATTATCCTCATTGTTCTCCGAAAGTCCGAAGTCGGAAGCTTTTACCGTATTGAGTTTATCAGCCTTTGGGCGCTGAATATAAAATGTTGTTCCGTTTGCGCCGTCTATCTTATCTGCCGTTCTGCTTTCGTTTGTGCAGGCAAGTGTTTCAATAAGCACATCGCCTTTTTCGGGCGCAGCGACAGACGGTGTGAATATCAGGATTATCGAAGCAATGAATGAGATTATTTTCAAAAGCATTTTATTCCCTCTTTTTGGTTTAAAATTTGTTGAAGAAAACAGTTTCTTCCATCGGTCTGTAAGCCGTGTGCCTTTCATTGGGAACTGAATCGGGGGAGGGATAACCCATAACAAGAAGTGCAACGGGTTCGATGTTTTCGGGGATTTCAAACGCTTCACGCATCTTGAAAGGATTGAAGTGCATAACCCATGTTGAGCCGACACCGAGCTCCCGGGCACGGAGCATCATATGAGTTGTAACAATGCTTGCATCAACAATGCCGCACTGCGCACCGTCATAGGGTCTTGTCCAGCATTCATCCTTGTTGCAGCAGATAAGCATTGCACAGGGCGCATCAAAATGGCAGCGAGTGCATTCTTTCAGTTTTGTAAGGGTTTCTTCATTGCTCATAGCATATTATCAAACCCCAATCAATGTGGTTATTTTTTCTTCCTTAACTCTCTGTAAATAATCTCAGCAAGAGCGCTCATTATAGCGTTATACTTATGCTGATCTTCAAATAGAGAAGCGTATGCTTCCTGTTCTTCCATATAGCTGTCCTGCGCAGCTTCACCAAACACCTTAGGAAAGATACTTTCGGTAAATATCTGCGGATCTGAGCTTGCAGCATCCTTGGCGAGTTTTTTGTCCTCAATAAGCCTTGAATACAAAGCCTTGAACACAACTTTATCGCCGCTTGTGAATGCACCCTTGAATTTCTCATTTATCTTTTCGATAATTTCATCAAGAGGTTCTTTGGATTCAATGCCCATTGCGCCTTTTTGCTTGGCGGGTTCATATACACCTTTAGTCTTCTGAAGTTCGATAGCTCCGTCAAAAGTTTTCTGGAGTTTGTAGTATTCAAGCTTCAGCTTACCGTCAAGGTCAATTTTATCAACGGGATCGGCAGGGATAAAGTTGATAAGATATGAGCAGAAAAGATATTCCTTGTGCAAATCTTTGTCAAACATTCTGCTGACCTGCGATACAAAGCCGTACCACTTGATAAGGCTGCGAAGCTGTCTGCGGAATTGATAACGTTCATCAGGAGATTTGAGGTCATATCGGTCTGCAACGGGTTTCAATGTGCTTGACATCTTGCCCATTGACTTATCATCCTGCTTTGCACTTCCCTGAACATACACTTTTTCGAATGCATCAATATCGTTATCGCTGTAAATAGCAAATCCGCGAAGCTCTTTCTGAGTTTTATAGATGAGGTCTGCATTGACTTCCTGCTCAAGATATGTTTCCTGATAGAAAGGCTGGAATGCATCAAGAATATCCTCTTTTGTATTGATAAAGTCAAGCACAAACGTGTCAACTTTACCTTCACAGGTACGGTTAAGGCGTGAAAGAGTCTGCACAGCTTTAACACCTTTGAGTTTCTTGTCAACAATCATTGTGTGAAGCAACGGCTCATCGAAGCCGGTCTGATATTTTTCGGCAACGATAAGAACATTGAAATTCTTGTTGAACTCAGCTTTTGTCTGCGATTCGGCAATGCTTGTGCCGTCAGCACGCTTGTTGAGTTTCGGCTCGGTGTATTCAACGCCGCCGTCTTCAACAGCACCCGAAAAAGCAACAAGAATCTGAACATCGTCATATCCCTGCTCTTCTATGTATCGCTTGACTTCGTGATAATATCTTACGGCAGCAAGTCTTGATGAGGTTATAACCATCATCTTGGCTCTGCCGTTAATTTTATGCCTTGTTGTTTCTCGGAACGTTTCAACGATAATCTGTGCTTTCTGGCTGATGTTGTAGGGATGAAGCTCCTGGAATTTGCGGATAATCTTTGCAGCTCTGCTTGCGGGCACGTCGGGATTATCGGGAGTTGTTTTGGCAATTTTAAAGCAGGTGTCATAGGTCATATAATTCTGAAGAACATCGTGAATGAAACCTTCTTCTATTGCCTGACGCATACTGTATATGTGGAACGGATGGAACGAGCCGTCGGAATATTCCTCGCCGAAAAGCTCAAGGGTTTTATCCTTGGGAGTTGCGGTGAATGCAAAGAACGAGAGATTCTTATGTTTACCGTGAACAAGCATTTCGTTCATCAGCTTGTCATTCGGGTCAAGCTCGGCTTCGGTTTTGCCTTCGATTTCTGCATATTCACGCAGAGCATCTTCCGTATCGGCAAGAGCAGCTTTGAGCTTCAATGCGGAACTGCCCGTCTGTGACGAATGAGCCTCATCAACGATAACGGCAAAATTTCTGCCTGCGGTGTTTTCAACCTCCTGATAGATAACGGGGAATTTCTGAAGGGTTGTTACGATTATGCGGACACCGTCGTTTATGGCATCACGCAGATTCTTTGAGGTTTTATCTTCGCCTATGGTTTCAACCGCACCGAGAGTATGGTCAAATGAAGATATTGTTTCCTGAAGCTGAGCATCAAGAACTGTTCTGTCTGTTACAACAATAACGCTGCAGAAAACGGGTTTGTTCTCTGCATTGAAAAGAGATGCAAGACGATAGGCTGTCCAGGCGATTGAGTTGGATTTGCCCGAGCCTGCGCTGTGCTGAATCAGATAGTTATGCCCCGAACCGTTTTCGGAAACGTGGGCAAGGAGCTTTCTGACAACGTCGAGCTGATGGAAACGAGGGAATATGAGGGTTTTACCGTCTTTGAGGTGGATGAATTTCTGAATAATATCCATCATGCTTTCTTTCCGGAAAACGTTTTCCCAGAGATATGCGGTGGGATAGCCGTCGGGGTTTGCGGGATTACCCTTACCGCCGTCGGAGCCTGCACCGTTTGAGCCCTGATTGAAAGGCAGGAAGAACGTTTTCTTGCCTGCGAGCTTTGTTGCCATCCACACTTCATAGTGGTCAACGCAGAAATAGGCTAAAACACGCTTGTTGAACTGGAAACAGATTTCTCTGGGGTCACGGTCATCCATCCATTGAACCTTTGCGTTATTGACGTTCTGACCTGTATACTGATTTTTGAGTTCAAAAGCGAAAACGGGAATACCGTTGAGGACGAGCACCATATCAACGGATTTGTTATTCTCTGCGGAATAATGCCACTGACGCACGCAGTTGACAATGTTTTTGGCGTAGAGTGCGGCTGCGGTCTGATTGAGAGCCGATTCGGGCTTGAAATAGCAGACACGGAAGGTTATGCCTCTGTGCTTGAAACCGTGACGAAGGACATAGAGAAGTCCGTCCGCATCGCAGGCGTTGTTGAAAGCGAGGCAGAATTTACGCACGGGTTCAACTGAATTCTGATTAACAAACCTTGCCCATTCCTTGGGCTGAGTTTTCTGAATAAACTCGATGAGGGTATCAACATATAAACCGAGCTTTGCGTCGTATTTATCGGCGGTTTTGGTGTATCCGCCCGCAGGAGAGAGAAAGAAGGATTCGATATCTTCTTCAAATCGTTTTTCGGTGGTGATCATTGTTCATTCCTCCAAAGGCTTTTCATCAATTATAAATCTATTTCCTTTTTGTATCATTTTAAAAGAGTATTCTTTGCTATTAATATCTCTAACAAACAGTTTCATGTTTTTGAGACTTTCACCTGAAACAAGATTTATTTTAATCATAAACTTTGCATCTTTGTTAACGATTTTGTTTCCGTAGGGGGCATATGTTTTGTGTTCACTTACAACTTTTTCGATCGTAAAAAGCGCTTTGTCAGTGTTGGTGAAATAGCCACAATAAACAGCGTTTGCATCGATATCATTTTCAGAACAACTATACATCTCGTATTCTTCAAAAGTTCGTGGAGCATAACCACCAGAAACATCATAGTTCAATATTATTGGCTTTAAAGACTCTCTTTTTTGCTTCTTGTCTTTTTTGTTTTGCAAAACAAAGGTAATAAATGCACCAGCTAAAGCACCAACTATTGCAGTTATAATAGGCACAACAATATCTTTTACTATTGGATTTATCGCTGAAATCGATTCTTGAACAACGGTAGTTGCTGCCATTCTTCCACTTCCTTTTTATTAGCAAAATACGGTTTATCTATTATTTTTAGCTATATATTCACATAAAACGGAACAGCATGCATCAAAAGCCATCTGACGATATGATTCTTCAATTTTTTCTGAGCTTTCCAAAAAATCTTTTAATGCTTTCGCACATTTCTGAACCTCAGTTATTTGGTTAAAATGCTTTTGCTGAGCATTTTGTTGCGTTATGTACTGATAATTAAAAATATCAAATATTGGATTCATTATTTCACTTCCTTTTTGCCTGTTACATATTCATAAATTAATGATTTTTTGTAGCTTTCGAGTTCGGATAAGAGACTTGTTTTCTTTGCGATAAGCTCGTCTATTTCGGAACATTTTTTATCGAGATAATTTACTATTTCTTGTTGTTCACTTTTATTGGGCAATAGTAAAATAATACTATCAAATTGCGGTTTAGAAATGTTTTGCATAGAGCTACTTGTGCCAGAGGATAATGATGAAATATAGCTTCTGACCTTTTGGTTGATTAAATAGTACCACACAAATTTAGTAACGATTGATTCGCTTAAAGTTATTTGCCATAACCTATCTGGTAAAAACAAATTTGGATAATCGTCATCAACATAACCACAAGCACCAACAAGCTCTGGTGTATTCATTCTGCTAACAATTATTGTGTTTTTTCTTACGGGACATGAAACTCTTTCGTATTCTTCTATATTTACCTGTTTATGTTCACTTGGAACAAACAAAAACTTAGATACGGAACTTGTTTTTAAAACTCCGAACTGAGTGCTGTTTTCGACAGGTATATCAGCGGCATTTACGCTTACTCCACTTTCCAATGATAACACAATATTTTTAATTTTAGATTTATCCCAATCAGCAGGGATTTCGCCTATCCATTCGATGCCTGAATCTTTCATCGGGCGGTTAGAGCAGATGCCTTTGGTGACGGCTTGAGTGATAACCGACTGTTTGAGCTTTTTATATTCCCCAATCGTCACCTTCGTTTGCTCAATAACCGTATCAATCTCCGCACACTTTTTGTCAAGATAATCTGCAATGACTATTTGTTCAGATAACGGAGGTAAAGTAATAACAATATCAGCCATCTCATTGTTCATGATTTTAAATCCGTTAATATCGGCTCTCTTGTGAAAAATTGCAATATATTCAAGGGAATATTTCAAAAAGCGTAAATCGTTATCGTTTGTGTAAGGAAGTAGTGTTCCGCATACATTAGTACAGTTATGCTTACCTCTTCTCAAAAACACTGTTCCAGCATTTGCACCGTCAGTAGTCCATGTTAGTTGGTCTTGGTCAAAATCATATGTATCAATATAACCTAAACAACCATCATTTTTTGTTTGTGAAGAAAACACAGGATATTTTCCGTCAGGGTTCATTTCTGTAACAGCAATCACTCTGCCTCTTCCAATTTTAAAAAGCTTTTTTACTTTTGGTAATTTCCAATCACTCGGAATCTCGCCTATCCACTCTATTCCGCTGTTTTTCATTAATCTCATAATCACATCTCACTTTAAATCTGAACAATATATAAAATGTTCCTTTTTCTTGTTATCATAAATTACAGGATAATCAATTAAGTCTTTCAACTTAACAAGCGTTGAAATGTCATCAAGTTTTCCTAAATCCAATGTTATTGAATCATTGTAATTTATAGTTCCAGTTAAAAAATTATTATTATATGTTTTGGTACTTTTGAAATCAAAATCCCTTTTTACACAAAACCTGAACTCTTGTTGGGCAGAGAATTTTAACTGTTTATAAAATGTTAGGTGTTTTAAATTAACTGCTGATCTATTTATGACACTTTCAATTATCTGTTTCTTTTTCGTTTCAAGAGCTTCATGGGTCAAATACTCCACATCGTCAAAATAATATTTATAATTATGATCTTCACAGGATTTTGAAAAACGATTAATCAACTCATTTTTATCAATAATCAAAGCATATTCTTCTGAAAAGCCAATTAATGCTTCCTGTGATTTCGGAGGAATAAAATATGCAATACGATTCGGAGATATATCAATAATGTTTTCTTTTGAATAGGCAAAAAAACACTTTATATAACTGTCACCCAAAACTAATCTCGGATTTCGTGTAATTTCTTTTACTTGTTTTGGAATTCCAAATTCATCATATCCGCATTTTAAAGCAGAATCATATTTATCACTGCGTTGTAAATCATCGTCTTCCAAACTTTGATAGTACAAGCAATTTTTCATAAAAAAATTACCTTGCTGAAAACTTTCAAGGTATTCTTTTTTTGCAACGAGTAAAAGTGGGTAATTTGAAATCATACTGTTTTCCTTTAATCCAAAATCATTTCAAGACTTTTGCTTATATCCTTTTCAAGTCCGATGATGCGTTCGAGAATTGCATCGGCGGATTCGGGTGCCTGATATTTATAAAAATATCTTGTCATCGGGATTTCATAGCCAACCTTCGTTTTGTTCTTGTCAATCCACGCATCGGGCGCATAGGGCAATACCTCACGCTCAAAATATCTGTCAATATCCTCAACAAGAGGAACGTTCTCTGTGTCACGAAGGCTCGCATCCGCTACAGGCTTACCTTTCTTC
>JAZNUD010000074.1:0-6208 GCA_045592085.1 Acutalibacteraceae bacterium
TATTCTCTCTCCACCAGAGAGTACCGTAAACGGGAGTTTTTGCAATCTTCTTCATAAAGGGCTTAACAGCAAATGCGAAGGGCTTTGCAAGCTTTGCAAGCTTGTAGAACCATTCAACTCTGTTCATAACACTCTTGAAATACTCTGTGATGGGCATATTTGCACGGAAATGGCAATAGCTCTCAAGCACGTCAGAGTCAAGATACCACTGACCGTGGAAGTTTCTTGTGATGAACCAGTCGGGATCGAAGAGCTTTTTGGGATCGCCGAGACCGAGACCGTACTTACCGAGAAGAAGCTCTACAAACTCATAGTTTGTGATTCTGTACTGTGCACCTGAACCGATGTTATAGAATCTTCTCCAGAATTCTTCGGGGATATCGTCGCCGCAAACGTTTACGAGCAGACGGCCTGAATCTTCAACAGTTGCCCATTCAAGAACGCCGTTGATAACAACGTGATACATAATGGGTTCCATGTTATGAACGATTTCGGGATAGAGAATACCTGACTGACGGAGTGATACCCAATGCTTGAGACCTGACTCGGCAAATACCGATTCAGCAATAACCTTTGATGTTGCATAGTGGTCATAAACGCTGATTTTAATGGGGTCACCTGTTCTTGCCCAATGGATGGGATCGTCTCTTTCGCCGGTTTCAGCAACGGTACCGATATAAACAACCTTGATTGCATCGGGATCGGGCTGTGCCTTGACAGCCTTAACGATGTTCTGAGCAGCACCGACGTTGGTCTTGATTGTTGCGATGGGAAGATAGTCAGCTGAAGGTGAAACCATACCGCCGACGTGAAGAACGTAGTCCGAACCGGTAACGCATTCAAGAACGCTTTCGTAATTCTTGAGGTCACCCCAAACGATCTTAACTGCGGGATCGTTCATGTAGGGCTCGAAGAGCTTTCTGTTCTTCTTGCTGTCACGAAGAAGAACAACGATTGTGAACTCATCTTTCTTTGCATAGAACTGCTGGAAGCCTTCCCAACCCATTGTGCCCGAAGCACCGGTCAGGAATACGGTCTTTTTCTGTGCCATTTTGAATTCCTCCAAATATAGTTATTTAGTGCCAAATTACCACAAATTATGTTAACATAAAGAAAAAATAAAATCAATAATTTTTTATAAAATTATGGACTAAAAATGAATAATTAATGAATGTTAAACAGTTTTTTGAATATCTGTTCAACCGTAAACATCTGGTCAATCTCTTTTTTATTGCCCTCGGTGAAAAGAGAAGCATCCTTAACTCTTGCATCATAACCGATTCCGAGACCGCAAAGACCCATATGATATTTTGCGTTGACAGGATAATACTGGCATTCGGCAAGAGATGCAAAAGCAAGAAACGCCTGAACTTCCTTTGCCTTTTCGGGCTCGTTTCTGAAATTCTTGCAGAGCCAGGAATAGATTTCGGGATGGAAGTTAGCCATAACGCCCGAGAAGCCTGCACAGCCTGCCTCAAGGGATTCAAGAAGAGTTGCGGAGTTTGCGTTATAAATCTTGAGACCGAGACCTTCGACGGCGGCAAGCTTTGCTCTGATATCGTCAATTCTGCAGCAGGTATCCTTGAGGAATTTGAGTCTGCCGTCAAGAGCACACTGACGGAGTGTTTCGGGGCTCATAAGACGCTTATAGGGATAGGGGCATTCATAAATGCCGAGACCGATTTCGGGAATCGAAGAAACCGCCTTTTCATAGTTTCTGAGGAATACCGAATCATCCTCATCCTGCTTTGCAAAACGGTTTGCAATAAAAACATATGCGTCGATTCCCTCGTTGATGAAAGCGTTTGCTTCGTAAATCTGACGGTCGAGATCGTCGGCAGTGTGACCCGATGCAACAACTGTCATTCCCTTGGGAAGATGCTTCATAATAAACTGGAGAAGCTCAAGTCTTTCTTCAAAAGAAAGGAAGAAAATTTCGCTTGACTGGCAGATAGCAAAGATACCGTCAACACCGTTTTCGGAATACCAGTTAAGAATTGCCTCAACACCGTTATAATCAATTTTATTATCAGCGGTGAAGGGCGTTACCATTGTCGGGTAAATGCCGTCGGGGATTGATTTAATCATAAAAAGAGACCTCCGTTCAAGTTTAAATACAAGATGATTTTAAACCCGACAAAGGTCATTTGTCAATGCTATATATTTAATTTATTACGGATAAATTCAAGAATTGCTTTTTCTTTTCTTGATACCTGCACCTGCGACATACCGAGGACACGGGCGGATGCGGATTGGGTCATTCCTCTGTAATAACGAAGCTCTATCAGCATTCTTTCTTTTTCATCCAAAGAATGCAAAACTTGCTTTAAAGCTATTGAATCCGAAACGGAAATTTCGTGCGATTCAACGGGTAAATCAAATTGATTTTCGTCCTCATCATTGCTTGTGAGCGATACAACGGGCGCAGATGCATTGAGAAGCATCGCTGTTTCGGAAGGGTCGGTGCCAAGCTCATCCGAAAGCTCACTGACGGTTGGCTCTCTGCCGAGAATCACCGTTATTTCTTCCTTCTTAATCATCGCAAGTCGGGCTTTTTCCTTGAGTGCTCTGCCGATTTTGACAGAGCCTCCGTCACGGAAAAGCCGCTTGATTTCGCCGAGAATAACGGGTACGGCATAGGTAGAGAAAGCAAATCCGAGCGAGCTGTCAAAGTTTTTTGCGGCTTTGACAAGACCGAGACAGCCTGCCTGATACAAATCGTCATATTCGATTCCCCTGCCCCTGAATCTGTTTGCGCAGGAATGAACGAGCCCAAGATTGCAGCCGACAATTTCATCAAGCGATGAGGATTCCTTAACCATCGGAATCCCTGCCTTTTATACGTTTTTCAAGCGTTACAACGGTACCGACGCCCTTTTTGGAGCGCACTTTCACCTTATCGCAAAAGCTTTCCATAACCGCAAAGCCGAGACCTGCACGCTCTCCGCCGAGCGTTGTATAAAGCGGCTCCATAGCTTTTTTGACGTCCTCTATTCCGCATCCCGAATCACGGATTTTGATTTTAATTATTCCGTTTTCATAGATTCCCGACCATATGTAAATCGGACCGACGGTGTTTGCATATGCGTGAACAATACAATTGGTTACCGCTTCGCTGACCGCCGTCCTGATATCGGATATTTCTTCTATATTCGGGTCAAGCTGTGCCGCAAACGCCGCAACAACCGACCTGCCGAAACCCTCGTTGACCGAGCGGCTCTCAATTTTCAATCTCATTTCATTTAACGGTTTCATTATTCTTTCCTTTCTCTTGCTTTTTTTCAAGCTTCACAAGCCTTTCAAGCCCTGCAAGCTTCATCATTGAATAAAGTCTTTCCGACAGACCGACTACCTCGGTTTTACCGCCGTAGATGTTGACAAGTCTGTATCTGCCCATCACAAATCCGATTCCCGAGCTGTCCATAAAGGTAACGCCCGAAAAATCAATCCTCACACACGGAGGATGTGACGCCTGAATGGCTTCATCCGTTTCAAAACGGATTACCGCCGCATTATGATGGTCAATCTCACCGCTTAAATAAACTGTCATTCTTGCGGCAGATGACGAAATTTTTATTGCCATTTTAACCTCCTGAAAAATAAAAAATCCTTTACCCAAAAGGATAAAGGATTGATTATGAAAAAAATGTTGAATTGTAGTGCAGTTATAAATTAAGCAGATTTTCTCTGACCTCGCCTGCAAGATAGAATGAGCCGCAGACAATCAGTGCCTCATCGGATTCGGTAATATTTACCGCCGCAGTAACCGCTTTCAACGGGTCGGAAATACTGTGGGTTACTCTGCAGAATTCGCTTGCAGCCCTGCAAAGCTCATCGCTTGAGAGTGCTCTGGGCACGTCAGCCTTTGTAGCAATAAATATGTCTGCAAACGGCGCAACAATGCGAAGATAAGAAAGATAATCCTTATCCGCCATCATCGATGAGACCATAATGATGCGCTTACCCGAAAGATGTTTTCTGATATAATCCGCAAGAGCATTCGCACAGCCCTCATTGTGTCCTCCGTCAAGGATAACAACGGGTTTTTTCTTTATCAGCTCCATTCTTGCAGGCATAACCGAAGCTTCGATACCCGAAGCTATAATCTCATCGGGAATATTTACTCCGAATCTTGAAAGAGAGCGTATTGCTTCAATTGCAGTTACAGAATTATATACCATATGCTCGCCTGCAAGGGGCAGAAGATAATCAATGCCGTCATAGCTGACCGCCGTACCCTCAATGCTCTGTTTACCGATTGTAAGATTCGTAACGTCAGGAATCTTCAATGAATTCATTCTTGCATCACAGGTTTCACGGATTACGTTCAATGCACCGTCAGCCTGGAAGGGATATACGACAGTTTCACCGCCGAATTTGATAATACCGCATTTTTCGGCGGCTATCTTTTCAACGGTGTCACCGAGAATGTTGGTGTGGTCAAGAGATATACTTGCAATTACGCTGACAAAAGGTGCTTTGATAACGTTTGTTGCGTCAAATCTGCCGCCGAGACCGACCTCAAGCACGACGTAATCGCAATTCTTCTTTGCATAATAAAGAAATGCCGTTGCCGTCAGAGCCTCGAATTCGGTTGTCTGCTCTCCCTTTTCAAGAAGAATATTAACCGCATTCCTGACCTTTTCAACACATTCCGCAAGCTCGGAATGACCGATCATATTACCGTTAAACTGAATTCTCTCCCTGAAATCGGTTACGTAGGGCGAAATATAAAGACCCGTACGGAATCCGTTTTTAATCAGGATATTCGATATCATCGTTGAGGTTGACCCTTTGCCGTTTGTGCCTGCAACGTGGATAACCTTCAGCTTATCCTGCGGATTTCCGAGAAGGTCACACAACGCTTTTATACGCTCAAGACCGGGCTTGATGCCGAATTTCTCGAGTGAATGAATATATTCGATTGCTTCATTACAATTCATAACAACACCTGAAAACCGACCCCAAAGCGTTATGCTTCGGGGTCTTGATAAATTAACCTAATTTTGCGATGCTTTCGTTGAGCATTGCAATTTTTTCTTCATAACGAGCCTTCTGCTCACGCTGAGCCGCAACAACCTGTGCGGGAGCCTTTGCAACGAAGTTTTCGTTTGAAAGCTTGCTGTTGACGAAGTCGAGATCCTTCTGAACAGCGGCAAGCTCCTTGAGAAGTCTTGCTCTTTCAGCCTCAAAATCAACAAGCTCACCCATGGGAATATAAATCTTTGCGTCAGCGGTAACGATGCAGACCGCACCGTCAAGCTCAAAGCTGTCGGCAACCTCAACCTCGGATGCGCTTGCAAGCTTCTGCATAAATACGCCGCCCTGCTCAAAGGTTGACTTATATGCGGTTGCGATATAAACCTTTGCCTTCTTTGAGGGAGGAACGTTCATTTCTGCTCTGCGGTTACGGATTGCACGAACTGCAGTCATAATTCTTTCCATCTCAGCTTCTTCAGCGGCATATGCATTTGCCTCGCAATATTCGGGCCATGCGGAAATCATAATTGATTCGCCGTCGTGAGGAAGTGTCTGCCAGATTTCTTCGGTAATGAAGGGCATAAAGGGATGGAGAAGCTTGAGAGTGTTGCTCATAACCCAAACGAGAACCTGTCTTGCATTCTGTGCCTCTGCGCCGTCCTTCTGGAGTCTGATTTTTGCAATTTCGATATACCAATCGCAGAAAACATCCCAGATGAAATCGTAAAGCTTTGCAACAGCAACGCCGAGCTCGAACTTTTCAAGATTATCGGTAACTTCCTTTGCAAGAGTATTGAAAAGGCTGATAATCCACTTATCCTCAAGAGCAAGGTCTGCAGGAAGCTCACACTTGACATCCTTGCCGTCGATATTCATAAGAATGAATCTTGCTGCGTTCCAGATCTTATTTGCAAAGTTACGGCTTGCGCCAACCTTTTCGTCGGAGAAACGCATATCGTTTCCGGGGCTGTTGCCGGTTGCAAGAGTGAATCTGAGTGCGTCTGCGCCGTAGATATCAATGATTTCAAGAGGATCTATGCCGTTGCCGAGAGACTTTGACATCTTTCTGCCCTGTGCGTCTCTGACGATGCCGTGGATAAATACGGTGCAGATGCTCTTCGTTTCACATTGGCAACAGGTAATGCTCCTGGAAACGATATGCGTTTCTATATGGAAAGAGTTGAAGCAAGCCGTAACTTTGCAAATAAGATCTGGAACGCATCAAGAT
>JAZNUD010000075.1:0-9308 GCA_045592085.1 Acutalibacteraceae bacterium
TTCTTGTCGAAGTTATCAACATCATTATCCTTTTCGGGGATGACTGTCTCAACCTTTTCACCTGCAACATCGTGATAAATCTTGAGAGGACCGCCGATTGAGCCGTTCCAGCACTCTGTTGAGGGAATACGGAGTGAACCCTTTGTACCCATGATGATTGTGTCACCCGGAGTGTCGAGATGCATATCCCATGCAATTCTGAAATCAAGGAAAATTCCGCCCTCAAGACGAATAAATGCAGCTGCAAAATCATCCACCTCAAATTTCTCCGCATATTCCGGATGCGTCGGATAATAATCCGGACGTGTTCCGAAGAAATTAGACTTATAACCGGAAACGGTAAGAGGCTTCGGATATCCGATTGCATTCAAAACCATATCCAGAGAATAACATCCGATATCACCGAGTGCACCGATGCCTGCAGTATCCTTCTGGATAAAGGATGTACCGAAGGGGGTGGGAATACCTCTGCGTCTGCCGCCGCCTGTCTGAATATAATAAATCTTGCCGAGCTCGCCTGACTGAACAACCTTCTTGAGCATCTTCATATTCTCATCGAATCTGGGCTGGAATCCGATTGAAAGAACGCCCTTGCTTGCCTTTTCAGCCTTGCAGATGGCAACAGCCTCTTCAAGAGTAACGCACATGGGCTTCTCAAGAAGAACGCTCATGCCGTGCTCAAGAGCATAGATTGTGCATTCTGCGTGAGTTGCATTGTATGTGCAAACGCTGACAGCATCACATTCGCCTGCATCAACAAGCTCCTTGTGGCTGGGATAGAATTTAACGTTTTCGCCTACGTTGTAGGTTTCACAGAAAGCCTCTGCCTTACCGGGAACGAGGTCTGCAAGAGCAACGATTTCAACATCGGGGCATTTCTGATATGCCTTGACGTGAGCTTCTGCAATCCAGCCTGTGCCGATGATGCCGACCTTGACCTTCTTGCTCATATCTCTGACTTTTGTTTCTGCGGGAGCTTCTTTGAATTTATCAAGAATGCTTGCCATTGTTTTTTCCTCCTTGTTTTAAGGGTCTTGATTATAATTACCAGCTGAGAGTTTTAAGATATTCTCTGCTGAGTTTAACCGAATTGATTCTTGTTTCGCCTTCCTCGGGATTATCCTGCTCAACAACAACCCACTCTGCACCTGCATCCTCGCAAGCAGCAAGGATTGCGGGGATATCCTGCATACCGTAGCCTACGGGCATAAAGCTAAAGGAGGATTCCTCTTCCTCTGCGCTCTCTTCCTCGTCAATGCCGATGAGATCGTATAACTTGCCCTGACCCGAGCCGCTCTTTCTGAAATCCTTGAGATGAACGACGGGTGCTCTGCCTGTATACTTGACAATGTATTCGGCAGGGTCAACACCTGCAACGTTTACCCAGCAGGTATCGATTTCGGTCTTGAGAATATCCTCGGGGACTGTTGAATAAAGAACGTCGAGAGCATATTCCTCACCGATTTTAACAAACTCGAAATCGTGGTTATGGTAAAGGAGCTGTAAGCCAAGCTTCTTTGCAGCCTCACCTATCTTACGGATGCCTTCAACAGTTGCATCGAAGCCGTCTGTACCGGGTCTGCATTCCTCCGTAAGGTAAGGAACAACAACGTATTTGCAACCGATTTCGGCATAATCAGCAAGCACTGCCTCGGGATTTTCGAGCATATCGTAATAGGGAACGTGAGCCGAAATGGGAACGATGCCGATTTCCTCGCAGAAAGCCTTGATTTTTGCGGGTTCTTCACCGAAAAGGCCAGCAAATTCAACGCCGTCATAGCCAAGCTCTTTCATTTCTTTTATTGTACCGTAAAAATCCTGCTCCATTTCATCTCTGACAGAGTAGAGCTGTACGGCAACGGGAAGTTTCATTTAATATCACTCCTGTTTAATAATAATGTTGTACAATATATAGTAACACATTAAAACATCATATACAAGATGTTTTTTCGAATAATTTATCTGTTCAGATACTTTTCCGTTATTTTTGCGGCGCATTCAACAAGCTCAGAGCAGGGACGCTTCTTATAATATTCCTTCGTCCTTGCCTCGGGATTCGGGTCGGAAACCTTTTCGGAGAGTCCGAGAAGCTCACGGCAGATATACGAGCCGTTTTCCGCCTTGAAATCCCCTGCCGCCTGCTGAATCAGGGCATAAAGCTCCTTTTTCTTTTCACGGTCATTCGGGTCACCTGCAAAAACGCAGGAAAGCACCATCGTCATTCCGCTGACAGCACCGCAGACCTCACGAAGCCTGCCCATTCCGCCGCCGAAGCCTGCGGAGAATCTCAATGCGGTTTCGTGCTCCATTCCCGTTACGTCCTCAAACGCACAGAAAACAGCCTGCGCGCAGTTATAACCGTTTTCGAAAAGCTCTTTTGCTTTTTCGCTTCTCGTCATTTCATCATCTCATTTCATTGATATTGAATAATTAAAATATAATAAATGAATCAAAAAATGTCAACGAAAGAGGTGCTTTTTTCAAAAATTAATATTTTGTTTAAATTTTACTATTCCATTTTGCCGCAATATGTGTTATACTGTGGCTATCCATCCTCGAAAAACGGGGAAAAATAAAACGGAGGATAAGAAAATGAAAACAATCAAAACTGTTTCCAGGAAAACCCTTGCGGTCCTTATCGCAATGCTCGTTGCTTTCTCATGCATGGCAACGGCATTCGCTGCAGATGCAGTAAGACCCGCCGCTCCCGAGGCAATCAAAGTTCTTGCAGCCTTCTCCGATACAATCGTTATCGAAGAAATCGAAGGCTGCGAATATGCAATCCTTGCTTACGCAGAGGACGACACCGTTGATGCTGCTCTTGCAGAGTACGCTGACGATACCGTATTCGACGGTCTCGAAGCAGAAACAAAATACGCAGTTTACGCAAGACTTGCAGCAACAGACACAGAGCTTGCAGGCGAAAGCGCAACAGTTGACGTAACAACAGGTGCAGCAGATGCAGACCCCGCAGTTGAAATTGCTGATGAAGATATCACAGTCAACCACGAGCTCAGAAACATTGTCTGCTCACCCAAAATCGTTGAATACAACGGTCAGACATACGTTGTCAAGTACGAAATCGCTCCCAACGCAGGCGTTGACGCTTCTTCTCTTGCTGACGGAAGCGTAAAATTCGGCAACCTCGTTGCAGGCTCAGCCTATGCAATCACTGCAAAGATTACCGTTGCAGGCATCGAATTCAAGTCAGAGACCGTCACCAAGACTCTCAAGCTTGCTCAGAATTCACCCGCGACTCCCGTTCCCACAAAGGTTACGGGCACTTCAATCGAAGTCAAGGCAATGGATAAGAGCGTTGTTTATGCCTGCGCAGTAAAGGGCAGCACAGACGAGCTCGTTTGGGTTACAACCAACGTATTCAAGGATCTTGCTCCCGAAACAGAATACGTTATCTATGCAAAGTATCCTTCAAACGATACTTACCTTGAAAGCGCTCCCGTTTACATTGAGCTCACAACTCTCAAGGCTTCCGCAGGTGTTGCTCCCCAGCCCGTTCTTCTTGATAAGAACAACACTTCCGTCAAGCTCGGTGCAGGCGACAATATCGCAACCGAATTCTCAATCGACGGCGGCAAAACCTGGAACAAGACAGGCGTTTTCACAGGTCTCACTGCAAACACAAAGTATGATTTCGTTGCAAGATACGTTTTCGATGCAGCAAAGCAGGATGCAAGCGGCATCAGCGAATCTGTTTCCGTAATCACAAACAAGAGAGCTAACTACGAAGCAGCTATCAGCAACTGCAAGTTTGAAATCACAACAAACGGCAAGGTTTACGCAAAGAGCTCCTTCAACTTCAGCATCAAGGGTGATTCCTATGCAGAAGCTAACCAGTACGGCGATACAAGACTCATCCCCGTTGCCTGGACATATGCAGCTCAGGGCGAAACCATCTTCGGCAACGCACTCACCGTCAACGCTCTGATTGAAACTCCCGAGACCTCTCAGGATATCACCGTTACGGTTACATATGAGCTTCAGAAGTTCGACGGCACAAACTGGGTTGCAGTTGAAGAAAAAACAGCTGATTACAGCGTTCACGTAAGCCCCGAATACAATGCAATCAAGGCATTCTTCGAGAGCTTCCTCAGCTTCCTTCTTGATACTCTTCCCAAGCTCATCCTCGGCTTCTTCAAATAATCAATAAACAAAAACAAGCGGTCACGTCATTGGGCGTGACCGCTTTTCTTATGCTCTGTATTATGATTTATATTCAAACGTCTGCTCTGCCTGCAACGCCTCAAGATATCTTCTGCATTCGGCTTTTGCTTTTTCAAGGTCGAGGTCAAGATAATTGCCGCATTCCTTTTTCGTGTTGCCGAAAACCTCACCGTCATACGCAATGATATCCGCAAGAATCTTCTTTGTGATTTCAAGCACCTTTGCGTTATCGGCATTTCTGACAAGCAGATAGAAGCCCGTGCGGCAGCCCATCGGCCCGAAATAAATTACGTCATCCTTTATTTCGGAATTTCTGACGAAGGTCGCAAACATATGCTCAACGGTGTGTGCCGTTGTGGTATCCATAAAATCGCCGCCGTTGGGGATTCTCGTTCTCATATCGTAGGTGGTGATATCGCCGTCAATGCGTGAAACGTAAATGCCCTCCGTAAGAAGGTCATGGTCAACTGTGAAGCTTGTTATTCTGTTCATTTTTATTATCCTTTCTTCGTCTGATAATCGCGGTCATAAACGACCAAAGAGGTAATATATAAAGGAAAACTGCGGTAAGAATCGATGCCGTCGGAGCACCCGATGAGGTCAGCGGCACCGTTGCGGCGATTGACCACGGTATCATCGGAGATATGACAACCGCCGTATTTTCAAGATTGATTGCCGCCCTGCTTTTATCCTTTTCCATTCCGTCGCAAAGCTGATGCGTGAGAATGATTGCGAGAGTCTGATTGCAGGAAATAAGCGAAGTCAGCGCCGAGGTTACCATCGTTGCACCGAAGGGAGTTGCCTTCTCACCGAGCTTTGCGATTTTTTCTTTCAGCGAATCGAGCAGCCCCGTTGCGGCGAAAATTCCCGAATACGCCGATGAGATGCAGACGATTGCCGTTGCGTTGAGCATAGACACAAGACCGCCGCCGTTCATCATTTTCTGCAGAGCTTCGGTTTCCGCTTCGTAGCCCGTAATCAGCATTTTCAGAGCCTCTGCAAAGCCTTGCTCCTGAACGGTTACGCCTATAATGAACGCCGAAGCAAGACTTGCGAGCAGAACGTATTTCGTTTTGATTTTCAGAAGCGAAAGAGCAAGAATCACAACCGCAGGAATAACCGAAAGCGGATGCAGGTTGAATTCCGCCGAAAACATCGCTTTTAGATCGGGCACTGCGCTGTCGGTTTCAGCCGATATGCCGAGAATCAGATATATTGCGCAGGTTATTGCCGTGGGGATTGCCGCAGTGCGGAACATATTTTTGATATTGCTGAAAATATCGGTTTCCGTCAGCTCCGAAACAAGCAGTGCGCTTGTTGAGACGGGCGAGCAACGGTCACCCCAGAGTGCGCCCGAAAGCATTGCGCCGCCGACGATAACGGGGTTGAGACCCATTGATTTCGCCATTGTCATACAGATGACGCCCATCGTTGCCGACGTGCCGAAGGACGTGCCCATAAGAAACGAAACAAACGCATTGAGCACGAAGGTCATCAGCACGAAAATCTGCGGACTGATAAGCTCCGAGGCGGAGCTGATGATGAAAGCAATCGTACCGCCGAAGCGCCACGATGCGGTCAGCAGACCGATGAGCAGAAAGTTGATGAGAATGTTTTTCGAGGTTTTGATGCCGTTGAAAATCATTCCGATTATTGACTTGAACGAATGGTTTTTGAGCTTTGCATATGCGCCGAAAACCGCCAGCCCCACGCCGAGTGCATAAAGCACCGAAACGTCAAAAACGACGCAGACAAGCAGGGCAAGGCAAAACAGCGCCAGGGTAACAATTTCCAAAAAATCACCTGATTTAGTGAAGAATATTTTTAGGGGTGATTCACGAATCGCCCGTATTAAAATCCACCCTTACCAACTCGGATTTTTGTGTAGGGGTTGGCGACCCCGACAACCCGTCAGACTGCAGGTCTGATTTGTTTTTTTACGGGACGTCGAGTCGCCGTCCCCTACAAATTTTATGTTTTTTCGGCGGCTTGTGGGCAAGCCGCCCTACAAGATAAATAATAAATCGGTGCGGAATTAATCCACACCGAATTATATATCATACAATCCGTTTTTTCAAGAGGAATATTACCAGTCAAGCGAAAGATAATAGGGACCGTCGGGTCTGGTTGTTGGTCCGCGACAAGACGATGCAATATACCTTACCTTTTGCTCCTTATCGTTATATGCACATATCAGAAAATCATATTCTGTCCTGAAGTGCAAGGAATTGCATTTGCCTTCCCAATTCTTTATTTCAAACTCATTTTTTGATTCTTCATACAGAAGTTCATCCTCACAGTGCTTTACGGGACTACGTCCCGCAGGAAGATTATAATCAAAGCGAACCTGACCGTATCCGTCATAATAAATCATAGTCCAGTCGCCTTTTTGAACAACCTTGTATCCGTCATTTTTTGTTGCAGAATTTATATAATAGTCTCTTACTTTTTCCGTTTCATACATATCATTGATTTCATTTATTCTTTCTTCAAGAATAAAATTGCCGGGTAAATCGTTTTTTGCTTTTTCATATTCCCCGGCAGGCAAAGTCCATTCCGCACAGATATCGTATGAGATGTAAGTCCCGCCCCACAAAGGGATATATTCATAAAAATATTTTACGGAATCGGGATACTCGTATTTCGCCTCACGCGGTATCCTTCTCGGAAAGATTTTATACACACCTTCCAGGGTTTTAAAATTCCCATCTTCATATATCAGATATTTATCAAGCTGCAAATAATTATTCGGGTCGTCTGTTTGCGAGCAAAACGGAGTGACCGTGCAAAAAAAGCAAAACAACGAAATACAAACCATCACAAATGTCCCTGCGGCAGATATCGTGAGCATGGCAGCATTCGTGCCTTTCATCTTTCGATTAAACCCTTTTCCGATATTTCTGAAAATTATATACAGCAAAAATATTGCGATAACAACCCAACCAAGATAAAGCGGAGATAAAAATAAATTTTCGTAGTTGTTCCATATTTTGATATACCGCACGTCAAAAACAGAAACAGTGGCTAATACAATAAAAAAGACAGAAATAACAAGCATCGGACACGCAATAATTATTGCAATTATCTTTAAGATTTTCTCTGCCGCCGTCAGCTTTTCATCTTCTTTCGGCAGTTGCTTTTCCTCAACCGTTTCGGAGAGCGTGCGGCAAACCGTTTCAAGCGTCACCTCTGTGTCAAATGAAATCCCTTTCAACTTTTCGACGATTTCGGTTTCGTGAGCAATATTTTCCTCGGTCTGCTCAATGAATTTTTCAACGATTGATTTTATGGTCGATTCATCGTCAACAATGCTTTTGATATCCGCAATCGGAAAGCCTGCTTTGCGGAGCATAGCAACGTTTTTCAGCCTTTCAACGTCCTCCTGCGAAAACTCGATGCTCTTTCTTCCGCTGTAGGATTCTCCGATGCTCGGAGCAATCAGACCTTCATCTATATAAAGCCGTATCGCCCTGTCGGTCAGTCCCGTTTTTTCAATTACTTCTTTAATTTTCATAAAACCGACCTCCTTTCAGGGATATCCTACATTTTAACCCAAGGTAAATGTCAAGCATATTATGTGCTTTCGCTAGTTTTTTTCAATCCTCCGTCATTTTCTTGCGAAAATGCCACCTCCTTTTCAAAGGAGGCTAATCAAACGCAAGCTCTTACAGGCTCCTTTTGAAAGGAGCTGTCGAGCAAAGCGAGACTGAGGATTGGAATGTGCTATGCATATTTACCGACTTGCGTCTGTTTATCCTTTTATCAGCTCATATTCTCCCGATTTCAGCACCTGCACAAGCTCCTTTTCGTTGCGGATTCTTTCCGAAACCGCAATGCCGCCCAGACACGCCGTTGCAGGCACGTGAGTGTCTCCGCCCGAGGTTGTTATAAGCTCGGGGTGAAACTCAAAAAACGCCTCCGCTTCAAGGTTGTTTTTTGCCGAATTATCCGCATTGTAAACCTCAATTCCGTCAATGAATTCAAGAGGGAGCACCTGCGGATTCGGAATATAAAATTCCTCCCTGAAGGGATGCGCCTGAATGCACAAAGCACCGTGATTATTTAACGTTTTATACCATAATTCCATGCTTCTTTCACGCAATTCGGGATGTGCGTAAAGAAACTCGGGAGTGATACCGTAGCAGAGAATCTCAAGTCCCTTGCCAACGTGCTCCTCGATGCCGAAAATGATATCAAGACCGTATTTTTCGCCGCATTTTTTCAGCTTCAGATAATCAAGCTCATACTGTTTCACAAATTCGTCCCACGGCAAATAGCGGCTTATTCCCGTGTTGCCGTTTATAAAATGGTTTGTAATAACACAGCCGCTGAAGCCACCTTCATAAAGCGCCTTCGCAAGCTCCTCGGGATACATCTCCGAGCACGCACTGCACGGCAGCGTGTGAGTGTGCAATTGATATTTATATTTTTTCATTTCAATCCTGCCTTTGTCCGTTTCGCAGGGGCGATTCACGAATCGCCCGATTTTTCCGTCTGCACTCAATTCATTTCCGAATTCCGAATTCATAATTCCGAATTAAATTATACTCCCCCACAACGTCTTTTTCAATAGAACACTCCCAATATGTAAATAGTTACTAAAAATGTTTTCAAAAATTCGTATAGATTTTCTTAAAAACATATGGAATTTTATTTTTTCCTATGATATAATCATTGATGGATTATTCTGCATTTATCGGCGGATAAATCTCCCAACACAGTTAATAATTATTTATGGAGGTAGATACCCATGTACAAGTATGTTTATTTGTTCTCCGAAGGCGACGCAACAATGCGTAACACCCTCGGCGGCAAAGGCGCAAACCTTGCAGAAATGACCAAGATCGGTCTCCCCGTTCCTCAGGGCTTCACAATCTCAACTGAAGCTTGCACAAAGTACTATGAGGACGGCAAGAAGATCAACGATGAAATCCAGGCTCAGATCATGGAATACATCGTTAAGATGGAAGAAATCACCGGCAAAAAGTTCGGCGACAAGGAGAATCCTCTCCTCGTTTCAGTTCGTTCAGGTGCTCGTGCATCAATGCCCGGCATGATGGACACAATCCTCAACCTCGGTCTTAATGAAGAAGTTGTAGAAGCTATCAAGTCGGATCGTAGCCATG
>JAZNUD010000076.1:0-31963 GCA_045592085.1 Acutalibacteraceae bacterium
AGAAATAAAAGCTGGTCTTGAAGCTCTCCTTGATGAAATTGCAGCAGCAGAAAAGGATGTTGCAGACATCGGCATTGAACTTGAAAAGTTCGACGAAGAAAGAGTAACAAAGTTCCGGGAAGATGATATTGAAGCTCTCAAAGCAAAGATTGACGAGCTCCTTGCAGACGAGAATATGGGCGAAGCCGAAAAAGCAAAACTCAATGAATACAAGGCTCAGGCCGAAAAGCTCATCGAAATCATCAACACTCCCAAAGAATATTTCTCACTCCGTTTCTTCTATCTCATCTGGGATTGCCTCACCTGGAAATACAACGGCATTCTTTGGCTCTTTAAGCAGATTTTTGCTTTCTGAACTTAAAAACTAATAAACCCATAAAACCACCAAAGCCGCACGGACGTAAAATCCGTGCGGCTCGCTTGTTAAAACCTGAACTTTATTTAGTGTATGTGTTTTTAGCTGATGACAGAGCAGTAATGCAAGCCTATGGCTTCGAAGTAAAGACAATGACCGAATCCTCTTGTGTTGCTGAGCTTATGAAGATGTATAAGAAAATGCAAGACAGATAAAAATGTAGAATAAAATATAAAAGGCAATGCATCCAAACGGATTACATTGCCTTTTATTTGTGTTTGAGGAAGGTGTTTATATGTTCTTGTGGGCGGAGTCTGTATCCTTGTGAAATGAGTGTATCGGCTTTGAGAGCAACGAGATTGATGTCTGAATTAAAAGCTTGTGCGATTTGCTGTGTATCATAACCTCTTTCGGCTAATTCAAGAAAATCATCATCAGGTAATGCTACTTGTGAAGCAAAAACATTTGCTTCATACTCCATACGGTTATCTCTCATATCAAAGATATTAAACTCTTTGAAACCGCCTATTTTAGTTGCTTCATCACGATGTAAAGAGTCGTGACCAATCTCGTGAAGCAGTACGATGTTTTTCATTGTGGGATTAAGGTTTTCATTCAAGAAAATAAATCTTTGTCTATTTATAACCTTATAAGCACCACGTTGTTTTTGAAAAGGATACTCTAAAATCTCAATATCGAGTTCACGAGCAATCCGTAATGGTTCTCGTGTGCCACAAAGAGTAATAATCTTATTTGCTCTTTGTACTATATCTGAAGTACATACATACAAGTGTATCACCCCTTTCTACGCCTATTATACACTATAATATTGTTTATTGCCACTATTTTATCATCATATATGTACCAAAAAACGGACTTAACCCTCTTTACGATAGTCTTTTCTTGTGAATTTCTTGTTTTTCTCTTTGGCAATCCAATAAGCGTCCTGAATAGCCTTCATCATTAAATCCATATCTTCTTCTGCCATTTCACCACCTGCAAATAAGCCGGTGACTTCATCCATAAGTTCCTGTGCTTGTTTTGCACCTCTTGTACCGTATTTTTCGGCAGCTTGGGCAACGAGTGTATCTTTCTCACCGAGAAGTTGTGAAACAGGAACATCAAGAGCCTTTGCAATTCTTTCCGCTGCATCATAACGAGGACGAGAAATATTGTTTTCGTATCTTTGTATCATTCGAGAAGAAACCCCTGCAACTTTTGCAAGTTCTTCTTGGGTGAGATTTTTTTTCTCTCTTAATGACTTAACTCTCTCACTGAAATTCATAATAAATGCTCCTTTTGAAAAATTTGACAGCACGACATTTATTTCACGAAACAGTATTGACACGACAATAGTGTCGTGCTATAATCAACTCACTAAAGCGACATTAATGTCGTGGTTACATAATACAACACGACATTATGTTTGTCAAGTGTTTGCACAAAATATTCCAAAGAAGGTGAGAAAAATGAACCGTTCCATACTACATTGTGATATGAATAACTTTTATGCAAGTGTGGAATGTATGCTTAATCCGTCTTTAAGAAATTATCCTGTTGCTGTATGTGGCTCAGTTGAAGAAAGACACGGCATTGTTCTTGCGAAGAACTACAAAGCTAAAGCATACGATGTGAAAACGGGAGATGCGGTATGGCAGGCAAAGCAAAAATGTAAAGATTTGATTGTTGTGCCGCCTCATTTTGAGGAATATATAAAGTATTCAAGACTTGCACGAAGTATTTATAGTAGATATACAGACCTTGTTGAACCTTATGGTATGGATGAGTGTTGGCTTGATATATCAGGAACAGAAACTATATTTGGTTCCCCGGAACAAGTTGCTCACCTTATAAAAGAAACAATTAAGTTTGAACTTGGACTGACGATTTCAGTTGGTGTTTCTTTCAATAAGATTTTTGCTAAACTTGGCTCTGATATGAAAAAACCAGACGCAGTAACAATTATTACCAAAGATGGTTTTAAAGAACAAATATGGAACCTGCCCGCCGCAGATTTGCTCGGTGTAGGCAGAGCTACGCAGAAAGTCCTTGATAGTTACTGTATTAACACAATAGGAGAATTGGCAAATACAAATCCAAATTTTCTAAAAACAAGACTTGGAAAAAACGGAGTATCTCTTTGGAATTTCGCAAATGGCAGAGATTATTCACGAGTAAAGAACATAGATTTTATTTCTCCGATAAAGAGCGTAGGTCACGGAATAACTACTGTTAGAGATTTAGAAAAGCCTGACCAAGTATGGCCGGTTTTTCTTGAACTAACACAAGAAATCGGACACAAATTGAGGGTTCATCAAAAATGTGCCGAAAGTGTGGCTATTTATATTCGTGACAACACCTTGTTCGGTAAACAGTGGCAAGTTAAATTGGATATGCCTACGCAATCTCCAATGTTTCTTGCGAGAGCAGCATTTAATCTTTTTGAAAAGAGATATGATTGGAGTAACCCTATTCGTTCTGTTACCATTCAGGCTATAAACTTAATACCGCAGGATACGCCTCGTCAGATTGGGTTCTTTATGAATATCGAAAAAATGGAAAAGACAGAAAAATTAGAGGAATGTATTGAAACAATACGTCAACGTTTTGGCAAAGACAGTATTAGAAATGGTGTATTGTTTCAGAATTTGCGTATGCCACCCGAAAAAGCACAGATAACAATGCCAACGGGAATGATAGGATAAGGAGGTACTTTATGCAGAATCAAGAATTATTGCAAAATCATCAGCCTTGTAAAATGAAAGATGTTATCGGATGTGATGGCTATACTAACACTAATAATGTTGTGTGTATGACTGCAAATGGTGAAAACAACTTTATTGATGAAGGAATAGTTGAAAATTCACTACTGTTTATAGACACAAGTGAAAGTTTCATCGCAGGTATGCTTAATGTCTTTAAACTACAACCGGATTGTTCACCACAGTATAAACTTTCAAAAGATAAAGTGCCAAATGCTTCATATTTCGGCAAAGTCATCATGGCTATAAACCAGTATCAATGAGGGTGTAACAATGCAGACAAGAAGAAAGATTTATGTTGAGGTCAGAGCAAGGCATTTACCGGACGGCAGTTGCAGACCTGAAACAATAAAATTTGAAGATAACCAGACATACGAAATTGACCGAGTAAAGCAATGCTGTCGAGCAGCTTCAACTAAAGTAGGAGGTACAGGACTCAGATATACAGTTGTTATTCTCGGCAAGGAAACATTTCTCTTTGATGAGGAAAACGGCAAATGGTTTGTCGAAGCAAAAACAAACAATTAGATATATTTAACGGAGGATAAGCATTGGTAAGATTATCACGCTATGATATTGAACAAATAGCCGAAAGAATACTGATTCAATATAGAAAACTACCTGAAGTGCAAAAGAAGAAGTTATACAGGATAGAGCCTGAATTGTTGCTTACAAAAGTATTAGGACTCAATATTGAATATATGCACCTTTCTATAGATGGTTCGATATTAGGGCTTACATCATTTGAGGAAGTTGAGGTCGAAGTATTTGATTATGACGATACAGAAACCTTCTTATCGCTTGATGGCAATACCGTGATAGTAGAGCAGGATTTACATAATGATTCAACTCAAATAGGAAGATTTAACTTTACTTTGATGCACGAAGGAAGTCATCAAGTGTTCAAGAAGTTATTTCCAAATGAGTATGGCTGTAAATTGCAAACAGCTTCTCCGGTTCATTATCACGTATTTAATAGCGAAAAGAATAAACCTATAAAGGATTGGGAAGAATGGCAGGCAAACACATTAGCTGCTGCAATTTTACTACCAAAAGACTTGATTAATTATGGTATGTTCTTGTTCGGCTTGGGTGAAAAGATAAAATGCCTCAATCGCATTACAAATGCAGAAACCTATGAGAAATTCTCTGCACTGGCAGATTTTTTAGGGGCATCAAAATCAGCATTAGCAATAAGAATGAAACAACTAAACTTATTAGAAAAGGAATATCTTGATAATCCTTTTGCTATTATGGATATTTACGCTTGAAGGAGGATTTTGACGTGAGCGAAACTAAAGAAATGAGAATCATAAAACGATGTCCCGTTTGTAATTGGAGAATTATGGATAAGATTACTCCAACAACAGGTATAATTCAAATGAAGTGTCCAAAATGCAAACAAGAGGTACAGATAGACCTTTCATTCAGAAAGAATCGTATCAAATACAGATTATCTTTAGTAAAATAACGGAAAGGAAAAGTAAATAACGAACAGTTAATGTTCCGAGCAACGGGTTCTTAGCTTTAACTTTGTATCTCCAAATAGCCGGACATCAAGTGTCATGACATCTGTTTTTACAGGTGAATTGTATCTTGGTGTTCGGCTATTTTTGTTGCGAAAATGAGAAAGCATTGGAACCCTTACATAGCTAAATATCCGTAATCTCCGAATTTTGATTTTAACCAAATTTCAAAACTTTAAGGAGATTACATTATGTCGATAAATGTCAATGAAAGATTAGAACAGTTTCGCAGAGAGTGCAAGGTTATTAACCTCAAATATGAGTACGAAGGCTACAGCGAGGATATTCAATGGGCAATAGTAACGGAACTATCCGAAGAAGAACTTATGCAAAAATACAGCGATGAAATCCAACAGTATATTCCTTTTGTCAGGCTTTCTGTATCTCAGGGTGAAGTATTTGAAGCAGGAACCCGATATGAAAACAAATGCAGAATGAGAGAGGTCAGAACCGGGTGTTCTTTTGATATTTCAGATGCGGAGTTTGCCAAATATCACCACGAGCTAATCGTCAATGATACTGAGGAGTCACTTGTAAAAAAGGAAGAGCTTAAAATGCTTGAAAAAGCATTGTCAACATTGAGCGATGTTCAAAGAAGTCGAATATATAAGCACTTTTTTCTTCAGATGACTTACTCGGAAATCAGCAAAGAAGAAGGTGTAGATCGCTCGTCGATTCGAGAATCAATCGAGCAAACTTTAAAAAAATTAAAAAAATTTTATGAATAACCCCCCCAAATGGCACTTGCCAGTGCATATATAGTGAAGGGCTTTTATAATTCCCTTCAAATCTTAACTTTGAAAGGAAGTAATTACTATGAAAAACAAAGAAGTCAAAAATATAAAATGGGGCGATATTTTCTACTGTGATTTGGGAAAGATGAACGGTTCTGTTCAGTGCGGACACCGCCCGGTCCTTGTCATTCAGACAAACTCTTTGAATAAATCAAGCCCCACAATGGTTGTTGCCGTCATTACATCTGTTCGCAAGAAGCAGTCAATGTCAACACACGTTCTTCTTGATGAAGATTGCGGATTGAGTGAGCCTTCAATGGTTGCATTAGAACAGTTGAGAACAATAGACAAGATTGAAGATCTCGGCAGATATGTCGGATGCGTAACTAATGAAGGCAAAAGACAGGAAATAAAGCAGGGACTCAAATATCTTGTAGGCATACCTAAAAAGCCAAAAAGAGAGCGTGTGGGCAAAATCTTGTCTCTTTGTCCTGAATGCCAAAGAGAACAGATGAAGAACCCCGATAATATGGTAAGACGACTTGACCATTGGCAGAGTGAAAAGAGCCTTTGCGATAAGTGCCAAACTTATTATGGCTATGATTATCTCATCACTAAAAAGCATAAGCACACACCGAACAAGGAGGTGTGTAGAGTTGTCTGATGAAAAAGCTAAAACCGAACAAGTTTATGAAAAAAGAGTATATACGGTTGAGGAAATAATGAACATACTTAACATCGGAAAAAATACCGCTTACGCTCTTGTAAACTCAGGTGTATTTCACTTTGTCAGAGTTGGCGGTCATTATCGAATTTCAAAAAAGAGTTTTGATAATTGGCTTGAGTCCTCCGGTAGTGAAACTGTAGCTGAATAAAATCGCACATTTCACTATCCTTACTTTTTTAGGTATCATATAGCCAAGCCCTCCGGCTATATGATACCGCTTTTATTAGGAGAGTTTTTATGAAGTGCGAACAGAAAAGAATTTACACAGTTGGAGAAATCCAAAGCATATTGGGTATATGCAAATCGAGTGCATATAACCTTTTGAAAACCAAAGAGTTCAGTTATGTAAAAATCGGAAGTGCTTACAGAATTTCTAAAATCAGCTTTGATGAATGGTTAGAAAGAAAACAAGGAGGTGATGAAAATGGCGAAACAAATGAGCATTGAAGAACGAATTGAGATATTGAATGCCGAGAATGACACTCGTTATCTTGAAGAACTGCTTGGCAGCGACACAGAAATGGAAGAAGCAATATGGGAATCATACTCCTCTGAGGAAGTGCAAAAGCTCTTATCACTCACAGAAGAAGAAACATTAAAACTCTTGAAATCAGGTCTGTTTAAGGTTTACAGAGTAGGTAATGTATATCGTGCTAATCGGAAAAGCGTTGAAGAAAACCGAAAAATAGTTAAAACAATGCTGAATTACAGAGAGAATAAAACAATCTCTGTACCTGACTTGCGAAGGATTTTAGGACTTGGAAAAACTGCGGTTTACAGACTTGTCAATCAACAATTATTCAAAACATATTTAGTTTTCGGTCAAATGAGAGTTGATGTTGAAAGTTTTGAGGAGTGGTATGCCAACCAATTCCACTATAAGAAAGTGAACGGCGAAAGACCAGGCAGAAACTACGGTCATACAATTACATCCACAACCATTGCTAAAGTTTTGGGAATATCGAGGGCAACGGCAAGAGATATAGTCGATAGGAACTCAATAGAAATGATATGGGTTGATGGGACAAGACGAGTTTTAGAGGACAGCTTTGAAAAGTGGTACGCATCTCAGAGCCATTATAAAAAAGTAATGGAGATAAAGGAGGTAGAGAGATTTGTCGATTAAAGAAAGAGTAAAAGAAATAAACGGAAATCCTTTTGTCAAGAAAAGCTACACAGTTGAAGAAATAGTATCCTTGCTCGGAATAACAAGACAGTCGGTTTATAAACTCATAGATAAAGGGTGTTTTTCTGCCGTGAAGGTTGAGAAAGGATACCGCATTAGGAAAGATAGTTTTGACAGATGGTTAGACGAAAAAGAAAGTGAGGAATAAACAATGGCAACAATATTAAAAAGAAAGAACAGATATTCGGTAGTATATCGTTATACCGATGAAGAAGGCAAAAGTAAACAGAAATGGGAAACCTTTGACACTAACGCAGAAGCAAAGAAAAGAAAAGCAGAGATTGAGTATCAGCAGGATAACGGAAGTTTTGTTGTTCCTACAGCAGTAACGGTTGCTGAATTGCTGGAAGAGTATTGTGCAATATACGGAGTTAATAATTGGGCAATGAGCACTTATGAGACCCGTAAAGGTCTTATATACAATTATATCAATCCTATAATCGGTGATTATAAGTTGACAGATATAACACCGTTAATGATGGATACCTATTACAAAAGTTTGCAAAAGGTTAAAGCCAAATCGTCAAAAAACCGCAAAGCTCAAACAACTTATATAACTGCACATACCGTAAATGAAATACACAAGTTACTTCGTAGTGCTTTTGGTCAGGCGGTCAAATGGGAACTAATGCAAAGAAATCCTGTGCTTAACGCCACAGTTCCGAAACACGAATATCAGAAAAGGGATATATGGACAGCGGAAACATTGCTTCACGCACTTGAAGTTTGTGACGATGATATTCTCGCTTTGGCAATCAACTTGGCTTTTTCCTGCTCATTGCGTATGGGTGAAGTGCTTGGATTAACTTGGGACTGCATTGAAATATCCAAAGAAAAGATAGAAGATAACGATGCCTTTATCTTCGTGAATAAGGAACTCCAGAGGGTAAACAAGGAGACAATGGAAAAGCTCGACAAAAAAGATGTAATACTTGTGTTTCCGCACATTCTATCGGGAAACAATACATCATTAGTTCTTAAAAGTCCGAAAACAAAAACGAGTGTCAGAAAAATCTTTTTACCAAAAACGGTTGCTTCAATGCTTACTGAACGCAAAAAGCAAATTGAGGAAATGAAAGAGTTATACGGAGATGAATACACCGATTACGATTTAGTTTTTTGTCATTCATCCGGCAGACCAATGGAGTCGCAAGTAATCAGCAGAGCGTTAAAAAAACTCATTACGGACAATGATTTACCGCCCATAGTATTTCACTCTTTCCGTCATGCGAGTATTACATACAAGCTAAAATGGAACGGGGGAGATATGAAATCCGTACAAGGCGATTCAGGTCACGCACGAATGGATATGGTTGCAGATGTATATAGCCATATAATTGATGAAGATAGGCGTTTTAATGCACAGAAATTTGAGGAACAGTTTTATAATACAAAAGGATTACGAAATACCGAAGAAGGTAAGACGGCACCAATGCCAAGATTTTCAAATAATATTGAATTACTTGATACAATGGCAGTAGTTGAAGATGAGGAAACTGAAATCACAGAAGAACCAAAAGAAGATGACAATGTGGCTTTGCTCACAAAGATATTAGCCAACCCTGATGCAGCAGCACTCCTAAAAGCATTAGCCAAATCTTTATAAAAATGGAAAAGGCAGTCCGAGAGGATTGCCTTTTTACTATTATATATCCTTATTAAATATCGAGTTAACTGAATAACAATCACTTTTTTGTTAGCAAAAAAGCTTCGGGATTTTTTTTCGTGTTAGCAAAATGCAAATTTTGTTAGCAAAATTTCAAAATTTCTGCTAACAAATGTTAGCAGTGACATTCACCTTGAAATTGAAAGGACAATTCAAGTAATTCCGCCTTGGGGAGGCGATTTCTGCTAACAAAAATATGCGATTTTGGTGGATGTCAATGAGTTAATGAAAAACAAAAAAGCCGAAAACCCTTGATATATCAAGGGTTTTCAACTTCAAAAATGGCACCCCCTACCGGGATCGAACCGATATCTAGCCCTTAGGAGGGGCTTATTCTATCCATTGAACTAAGGAGGCATGGGTGCAAAATATGGTATTGTATAGGAACAAAATAACTCGCTGTCAATCACTTTTCATCAAAAAGTGAACGACATAACAAACAATTAGGAGGGGCCCGTTATATCCATTTAACTATGAGGGCAAATATTCACTTTTATCAAGCGAAAATAATTCTATCAAAAACAAAGCATATTGTCAAGAGATTTGTGCTTCAAGTCAAAACCGCCGAAGCATTTCTGCCTCGGCGGTGATTTTTGTTTATTCGTCTTCTGCGAGAGCCTTTGCTTCTTCGATAACCTTTGTTGCAACCATTTCGGGAGCTGCCTCATAGTGGTCAAACTCGAATGAGAAATAACCTCTGCCTACTGTTACTGAACGGAGAACTGTTGCGAAATCGCCCATTTCAGCCATGGGAACTTCTGCGATAAGCTCCTGCATCTTGGGATCATCTTCGCAGGGACCCATACCGAGAACGCGGCCTCTTCTCTTGGTGATATCACCCATGATATCGCCGAGGTTATCACCGGGCATATAAGCCTTGAGTGCACCGTAGGGTTCAAGGAGCTTGGGATTAGCCTGAGGCATACCGTTCTTATAAGCAATCTTTGCAGCCATCTTGAATGCCATTTCGTTGGAGTCAACGGGATGTGATGAACCGTCATAGAGAGTTGCTCTCAGACCGACAACGGGATAGCCTGCAAGCGGACCCTTGAGGATAGCTTCGCGCAGACCCTTTTCAACTGCGGGGAAGAAGTTCTTGGGAACGGAGCCGCCGACAACTCTTTCTGCAAATTCAAAGCTGTCGCCTTCGATATGTTCGAATTCAATCCAGACGTCACCGAACTGACCGCTACCGCCTGACTGTTTCTTATGTCTGCCCTGAACAGCAACCTTCTTGCTGATGGTTTCTCTGTAAGCAACTCTGGGAACTGTGAGCTCAACCTCAACGCCGAACTTTGTCTTAAGCTTTGTAACAACAGAGTCAAGATGCTGCTCGCCGAGACCTGCAATAATCTGTTCCTTTGTTTCAACGTTTGTTGTGTAGCTGATTGTAAGGTCTTCTTCTGCGAGTCTTACGAGACCTGCTGCAACCTTATCCTCTTCGCCCTTCTTCTTAGCCTTAACAGCCATGGGAAGGCAGGGTGCGGGGAAGCTTACGCCCTTAAGCTTGATATCTGACTTGGGAGCACAGAGTGTGTCGCCCGTCTTGAAGCCTGAAAGCTTTGTAACAATACCGATATCACCTGCAACGATTGCAGACGCTTCTTCCTGCTTGCCGCCCTTGGGGAATACGATCTTACCCATTCTTTCGCTTTCGCCCGTACGCTCGTTATAAGCGGGAATATCGGAAGTGATCTTACCGGAAATAACCTTGAAATATGACATCTTACCAACGAAGGGGTCAGCAACCGTCTTGAAACAGATAGCTGCAACGGGACCGTTTTCATCGCAGGTAATATCGCCCTCTGATGCAACGGAAGCTGCGTCGGGAGCGGACTGAACGATGCTGTTATTGATAAGGTCAACAGCCTCAAGCTGATAACCTGAGCAAGCATAAACGGGGCAGATATCGCCGGCAAGGATACCGGTCTTAAGACCTCTGTCGATTTCCTCATCGGTAAGAGGCTCACCGTCGAAGAATTTCATCATAAGGTCTTCGTCTGCACTTGCAACTGCTTCGATGAATGCTTCTCTCATTCTGTCGATTCTTTCGTCACCCTGAGGCATAGCGTAATCGGAACGCTTGCCGTTGCTGTATGAGAAAGCTTCGTTTCTTGAGAAGTCAACGTAAGCAATAACCTTGTCGCCCTCTACGTAAGGAACAACAACGGGGCAGATCTTGTTGCCGTATTCTTCCTGAAGAGAATCGAAGGTCTTATAGAAATGTGCGTTTTCAGCGTCGCACTTTGTGATTGCGAACATCTTGTTGATGCCTCTGTCGGTAGCTGCCTTATATGCCTTTTCCGCACCTACGTCAAGTGTGCTGCCTGATGCAAGAACGATGAGAACTGCACCTGCTGCACGCATACCTTCGCTAACACCGCCTGCAAAGTCGAAGAGACCGGGAGTGTCAATGATATTGATTTTTGTGTTTTTCCACTCAAATGATGCAACTGCGGATGCAATTGAACACTTACGTCTTTTTTCTTCAGCGTCAAAGTCCATAACGGCGTTTCCGTCTGCAACTCTGCCGAGTCTGTCTGTTGCTCCCGAAATATAAAGCATAGCTTCAGCGAGAGTTGTTTTACCTCTGCCGCCATGACCTGCGAGAACGATGTTTCTGATGTCTTTTGCACTGTAGGCTTTCAAAAGAATTTCCTCCTTAAATACGCTCTGCAAAACAGCCGCTGCCGTTTTGCGGCGAAACTGCCGTAGGCAGTAAAAATTTCAGTGTTTTAATTCAACGAATTAAAGTGCCACATTAAATGTGATTATATCACAAAAGTTTTTCAATTTCAATAATTTTTTTGTGATTTTTTATTAAACATTAAGTCTTTTTTGGAAAAATTATGCATTTTCTTCCGACTTTTCTCCGTCTGAATTGTCATCGGGTGCGGTTTCCTGCTCATTTTCCTTCACTTCTTCTGCACCGTCGGATTTTTTCTCCCTGCCCCAGAGGTGAATGATTCCCTCACTGTTGAGCGTTTTGAGAAGAACGATTGTTATCGGCAAAACGAAAATTCCGATAACTCCGAAAAGCTGGATTCCGATATACATACTTGCAAGCGTAAAAATCGGATGTATGCCGACGTTCATCGCAACAAGATGCGGCTCGATAACCTGACGGATAACCGTAATAAGAATGTAGAGAACAACCAGACCGATTGCAAACGGGATATCTCCCATTATAAGGCTGTAAATTGCCCAGGGAATAAGCACCGTACCCGTACCGAAAACGGGAAGAATATCGAGCAGTGCGGTTATGATTGAAATAACAATAATATATCCGCCTTTGTAAATGTTGAACAGCGATAAAAGGTTAAGACCAACCGCAACCTCACAGAAGGTAATGAAAATAATCGTTGCATAGGATTTTATCATTTTTCCGATAACGTCACCGAAAAGACGCTTTGTTTCGACAAACATCTTTTCGTACTTTTCGGAAACGTTTCTCTTGAAAATGCCGACAACGTTATCGTAATCCGTGGTAATGAAGAAACACGCAATAATTCCGATGAGGACACCCGAAAGAATAAAAGGAATTCTCTTTGCAGTTGAAAGCAATCCGCCGAGAGGCGTGATGAGCGTTGAAACGCTGAAGCCCTCGGGCAGCTGCATTCCTCCGCCGAGACCGACGATGCCGTTTTCCGACGTGCTTTTTATAAGGTCTGCCGCAAAGCTGTTGATTGTTTCTGCGAAAGGAGCTTCAATCTTATCAGGCAGAAAGGCGATTATTCCGAGAACCCAATCCCGAACCGAAGCTATGGTACGCGGCAAATCGTTGAGCTTTTGTATCACAAACTGCCCGAAGTCCTTGAATTCAAGCACAAGCTTATATCCGACAAAAACAACAATTCCGAGCACCGTGCATAGAATAAAAAGAACGGTTACCACCGAAACAATTTTTTTCGGCACCCTGCTTTTCTTTGCAAGGAATCTTATCGGCTTCTGAAGCAGCATCGAAACCGCAAACGCAATAACAAACGGCCAGACCACGTCAAATGCATACTTTATGAAAACGTAGTAAAGCACCGCGAGCAATGCGTAATACGCAAAATTGATAAGCGTTGCTCTCCTTTTCTCAACAATTGTCAACTGATGACACCTCCCGCATATGTTTAAAACATTGATTATTCACAAATGTTAAATTCAGTTTACACCATTTTGAATAAAAAGGCAATTAATATAGGTTAAAATACATAAAAACTTAACAATTTTTATTTTTTCTCTTTATTATTCCCGAAAAGTGTGATAATATATATGCAATTATTATTTTTAAGAAAGGAAGTGCGTTTGATGTACGTTGCCATTATGGGCTACGGAGTTGTCGGCTCCGGCGTAGCAAGCCTTCTTAAAAAGAACCATGAGCATATCGTTAAAAAAAGTATGCAGGATGCCATGGAGCTTAAATATATTCTTGACCGCCGCACGTTCCCCGGCGACCCCTACGAACATCTCGTTATTTCGGATTTTGCAAAAATCGTTGAGGACGACGAGGTTAAAATCGTTGTTGAGACAATGGGCGGTCTCCACCCCGCATATGAATACGTTCTCGCAAGCCTCAAGGCAGGCAAGAGCGTTGTAACCTCCAACAAGGAGCTTGTTGCCGCAAAGGGCTGTGAGCTTCTCAAGGTTGCAGAAGAAAATAACGTTAATTTCCTGTTTGAAGCAAGTGTCGGCGGCGGTATCCCCATCATCCGTCCCATCAGCCAGTGCCTTGCCGCAAACGATATCAACGAAATTGCAGGTATCCTCAACGGTACAACCAATTTCATCCTCACAAAAATGATCAGCGACGGAATGACCTTTGACGAGGCTCTTCTCCTCGCTCAGAGAAACGGTTATGCAGAGCGTGACCCCTCCGCAGACGTTGACGGCTTCGATGCCTGCAGAAAAATCTGCATCCTTGCCGCTCTCTGCTTCGGCAAACACGTTTATCCCGATTCGGTTTACACCGAGGGCATCCGCAAAATTGCGCTGGCAGACGTTGAGTATGCAAGAGCCTGGGGCGGAGTTATCAAGCTCATCGCAAGAGCAAAGCTCCTTGAGGATAACAGGGTTGCCGTTATGGTTTCTCCCGCTTTTGTTCAGAATCACAGCCAGCTTGCAAGCGTTGACGATGTTTTCAATGCCATTCTCGTACGCGGCGATGCTATCGGTGACGTTGTATTCTACGGCAAGGGTGCAGGCGCAATGCCCACCGCAAGCGCCGTTGTTGCCGACGTTATCGACTGCGCAAGACACATGAACGGCAAAAAGTTCTTCGGTTGGCAGGACAGCGAGGACGGCTACGTTGCAAGCTATCTTGAAACCGAATCAAGCGTATATATCCGCATGACCTCCGACGATACCGCAGCAGCACTCGTTCAGGTCAGCAAGGCATTCGGTGAATTATCAATGCTCACAAGGGCAGATGCTCCCGACGGCGAATTCGCATTTGTCACAAAATCGATCAGTGAAAAGGAACTTGCCGAAAAAATCAAGGAAGTTACCGCCGCAAATGCAGAATCAATTATCAGAATCACAGACTATTAATCATCCCTAATGGAGGTTTTTTATGGCACTCATTGTTCAGAAATTCGGCGGCAGCTCCGTTGCAAACGCCGAAAGAGTTATGAATGTTGCCCGAATCGTCACAGATACGTATAAGGACGGCAACGACGTTGTTGTCGTTGTTTCCGCTCAGGGCGACACAACAGACGACCTTATCGACAAAGCAAAGGAAATCAATCCCGCCGCATCAAAGAGAGAGATGGATATGCTCCTTGCATCAGGCGAACAGATTTCAATTGCTCTGCTTGCAATGGCAATCGAAAAGCTCGGTTTCCCCGTATGTTCCCTTCTCGGCTGGCAGGCAGGTTTTTCAACAAACTCTGTTTACGGCAGTGCAAGAATCAAGAAGGTAAATGCAGAACGCATCAAGCTCGAAATCGGCAAGAAGAACATCGTTATCGTTGCAGGCTTCCAGGGTCTCAACAAATACGACGATATCACAACCCTCGGCAGAGGCGGCTCCGACACAAGCGCAGTTGCAATTGCAGCTTCAATGCACGCAGACCGCTGCCAGATTTTCACGGACGTTGAAGGTGTTTACACCGCAGACCCCAGAAAAATCAAGGGTGCACAGAAGCTCAGCGAAATCACTTATGACGAAATGCTTGAGCTCGCAACCCTCGGCGCACAGGTTCTCAACAACCGTTCGGTTGAAATGGCAAAAAAATACAATGTAACGCTTGAGGTGCTTTCAAGCCTTGTCCGCGCACCCGGCACAATCGTTAAGGAGGTCACTACCATGGAAAAAATGCTCGTCAGAGGCGTAACAAAGGATACCGACGTTGCCAGAATCTCAATCATCGGCGTACCCAACGTCCCCGGTATTGCTTATAAAATCTTCGGCAAGCTTGCCGCAAAGAACATTAACGTTGATATCATTCTTCAGTCCGTCGGCAGAGGCGACACAAAGGATATCACCTTCACTGTTGCAAAGTCACACGGTGACGAAGCTATCGAAATCCTCAGGAATCTCGACCTCGTTGCAGGTCTTGACATCGTTTGCGACACAGACGTTGCAAAGGTTTCCGTTGTCGGCGCAGGTATGGAAACACATCCCGGCGTTGCATCAACAATGTTTGAGGCTCTCTTCGAGGCTGACATCAACATCCAGATGATCGCAACAAGCGAAATCAAGATTTCCGTTCTTATCGACGCAAAGGATGCTGACAAGGCTGTTGAAGCCGTTCACAACGCATTCATCCCCGTAATCAGCTGATTTAAAACAAAATAAAAAAGAGCTGTTTCGTTTTGAAACAGCTCTTTTTCTTTGCCGTACCGACAGATACAAAAACAAACAGCCGATGCATTAGCACCGGCTGTAAAACTCATTATTGAATACCTGTTGTGGTCTTTACGTTGTATAACTTATCAATCTTCTCGAAATCGGTCTTGTAGCTGCCGGTATTTGCCTGGTTTGATGCAACCTTGATATAAAGCTTTTCTTCATCCTTTACTGCGGCAGGGTTATTGACTCCCATTTCAAGAAGAGCATTCTCATAATACGATTTGTTCGCATAAAAACGGTGTGTCGCCTCCGATGCCTTCTTACCGTTTTCGTATTTAACAACGATATATTCGAGATACTCGTTTTCCCTGTTATAGCCGACAATCCACGTATCGTCAATTGAAACGCCGAAGCTGTTGATTACGCTCTGCTGCATCGAATCAACGCTGCCCTGGGAAAGATTGGGGTCAACCTTGCCCTTGTACTTTGTATCAGTACAGGCGGCAAATGACAAAACGGTCGCCGCAATAATCAGTAAAGATATAATTTTTTTCATTTCAGTCACTCCAAAAAACACGGTAATGCATAACCGCCGCATCCGAAGATACGGCGGATTTTTTGATTATTCAGCCTCTGCCACAGGTGCATTGGGGTCTGTTCTGTCGAGGTTATACTTAAGGAAGCTCTCGTAGCAGAAGTTAACGGGAGTTTCTTCAAGACCTGCAAGTGTGCCTGCACCGACAACTGATGTGCTGACGTTAATACGCTTGATATATTCGATAGCGGTGATTTCGTCAGTTTCGATGTTGACGGTAACGATCATCTGGCAGTTATCATAGCTGAGGACGGGGTCGGATGAAACTGTCATATAATCCTTAGCTGTTGCAAGCTCTGCAAGGATTTCTTCCTTGTTGCCCATGCTGTAAGCCTTTTCGATTGTTGCGGGAGCGGAAGCGTCCTTAAGAGTGATTGTGATTGTTCTGAGAGGACCTTCGTCCTTGCAGGTTGCACTCTTGACTTCTTCACGGGTAAGAGTTGCAAGATGCTCAAGAGGAAGAACTTCCGTAAGGCTCTTCTCGCCGTATTCGATGCCTGAATTAAGAACGACAACCTGACCCTTTTCTGTGCCTACGTAACCCTGGGGATTCTCCTGTGTTGCGCCTGTAATAAGCATATATTTTGAAAGAGTCTTTACTGCTGCGTTGAGAGTATCGTTGCCGCTGAAGGGGATGGAATCGCCGTTTTCATCGGTTGACTTTGTGATACCCTTTGAAAGACCGATGCTTACGGCTGCCTTTGCAGTCTTGAGCTCCTCGCTCTGAGCAAGGAAATATGCAAAAATCTTATCGGAGTTTGCTTCAAGCTGCTCGGGAGTATAGTCGGTCATTGTGATTGTTTCGCCTGCTTCGTTTACCGAGCTTGTGATATCGGCAGGAAGAACAGTCTTAACCTTCTGGGTTGTGGTTGTTTCATCCTCTGCGGAGTTGTTGTTACAGCCCGCAAACATAAACAGCATTGATAAGGTAAGGATAACGCTTACTATTGCAAGAATTCTCTTTTTCATTATGATGTATCTCCTTTCACAAACAGCTTATGCCGTTGCTATTCTTTGATTATAGCATATTACTCTGCAATAGGACAGAAGAATTTTGAAAAACAAAAATTTTTGTTAAATGCATCAAAAATCGGAATGCATATTTGGTGAAATTCGCCAACCAATTATACGTTCAGACCCTTTTCATCATAGAGGAATAAGGTTTCAAGGCAGATATCCACGCCTGCTTCAATGGTCTTGAGGTCAAGGTTTTCGTGAGTATCAAGTCTTGTATGATAATAACGGGCGGGAGCAGGGTCCATTGCGGCAAATGCAGCAGCTTTGATTCCGCACTTACTCTTTGTGACTGCAGCGGCATCTGTTGCACCGAGAGAAACGGGCTTGAAGGGAAGGTCGTAGCCTGCAATCTTGCCGCCTGCCTTGATAAGATTGCAAACGTCTGCATCATTGTTGACAGTGAATGTCATATCCTTATTATATATAGCCATAAAATCAAAATCGCGGATAGTATCGAGGGCAATGAAAACGGTTTCAACGTCTCCGAGCTCTTCGCCGTGCTTTTCACAGAATGCCTTTGAACCTCTGAGACCGATTTCCTCTGAGCCTGCGCAAAGAGCCCATACCTCAGTGTTTTCAAAACGGATATCGTGGTCTGCAAGGTATTTGAGCATTGCGATTGAGGCAAAACAGCCTGTAAGGTTATCGTTTGCACCCTCAACGATTCTTTTCTTATCATAGAAAAGCGATGCAGCAAGGAAAATTACTACAAATGCAAGAAGAACGTAGCTGATGATATCAACAGCATTTGTTGCGACAAACGCCGGGTCAATTATGCTCTTGACGATAACGACTATATCGCAAACAAGGGTTACGAGAATGCCGACAAGGCTTCCGCCGATAACGGGGATAACAAGCTTCGGGCCGCCGTAGTATGTAAATCTCCACTCCATCGAGGAATCGGCGTGTCCGCAGAAGATAATGCGGCGTTTTGTTTCGCCCGAGGCTTTTCTGTAGCCATAGGCATTATATGAGGTTTTCTTCTTCATAAACGGATCAAGCGTTTCTTTGTAGAAAAGGAACTCCGTTACGATAAAGAAAAGGCAAATCAGAACAAGGGCGAGTGAGACAAAAAGAATCGGCCATGCAAGGTTAAAAAATGCAACTGCAAAAAACAGCAGCGACGAAACGGTCATCAGTACAACGCTGAGGGGAATCCAGCCGAGGAATGCCATGGGGCTGACGGTATATTCATCCATACCGACCTCATCGCAGCAGGTTCTGAGGTCCTCTGCCATATATTCAATGGCCTTTTTCTCCTCTTCCGAGCCTGCAAATCTGCCACCGATTTCCTTGCAGACCTTTTTGATGCTTCTTAACGTGTAATTAGCGTACATTCTTCTTTCCGAAGGGTAGTTTTTTACGCTTTCGCTTGCTTTCAAAACAAACATCTCCTTTCATTTTACCACCGATACGGTTCTATGTAAAACTGTATAACAGTAAATTTTGCCGATTTGTAAATTTAGGTTCAGGGGTTTGACTTTTGAACGGTTTGGGTATAAAATAAATGGCGAATTAAATTCAGGGGGATAAACCGATGAAAAAAACTCTTTTTGCAATTCTTTTCGGCATTCTTGCCGCCGTTCTTGTCGGATGCGGCATTTTTGCGTTAAAAGATAACAGCAATCCTGCAATCGAGACTGATGACAGCACGAGAAAAACCTCTTACGCTGCAGACGCTCCGTCATTTACGGAAAACTCATCCGCAGACGAAACAGAAGCATCTTCCGAATCGGAAACGGATGCTGAATCTCAAAAAGATACAACCAAAACACCTTCAAGCTCTGCAACAGAAAGCGAATACGCATATGCCTACGCAGGATTTATGCCCGCCTATGCCGATATGACCGTTGCCGACTGGCGCATGATTCTCGTTAACCGTGATTACATCCTGCCCGACGGTTACAAGCCGAAGCTTGAAAACGCAGTTGAAGGCGGATATGATGACGTTTATCTCGACGAAAGAGTTGCGCCATATTATAACGAAATGTATCAGGCGGCCTACAAGGACGGCATTCATCTTGTTCCGATTTCGGGTTACCGCTCGGTTGACCGCCAGAAAAGAAACTTTGAAAGAAAAATTGATTACTATATGGATAAGGGCTACAGCAAAGTTGAAGCCACACAGGAAGCCGCAACAATCATTCTGCCGCCCGGAACGAGCGAGCACAACGCAGGCCTTGCAATGGATATCTGCAGCCTTGAACAGAATTTTGAGGACTCCAAAGAATTCAGATGGCTCTGCGAAAACGCCGCCGACTACGGCTTCATTCTCCGTTATCCCGAGGATAAGCAGAATATAACAAAGATTATCTATGAGCCGTGGCACTGGAGATACGTCGGTGTTGAAGCCGCAAAGGAAATGAAGGCAAGCGGCGAATGCCTCGAGGAATATTTAGGGGTTGCGTGAGTTACCCTTTTCGCCGCCTTCAAGAATGTTTTCTCTTTTGAGAACAACAAGAACAGTCTTGAATAAAATTTTCATATCAAGCATAAAGCTCTGTTTTTCGACATATTCCTTGTCGAACAGGGCTTTTTCTTCTGCAGTAAGCATATCCCTGCCGTTGACCTGAGCAAGACCCGTTATACCCGGACGCACGGAATAGACGTTATATTCCTTGCGGATGCGTCTGATTTCCTTTTCTTCGGGAATCAGGGGTCTGGGGCCGACAAAGCTCATCTTGCCCGTAAGCACGTTGAAAAGCTGCGGAAGCTCATCAAGGCTTGTTTTACGCAGGATGCGACCGCTTTTTGTGATAGCCTGCTCCGCCTCGTCGAGGTCATCGGTTGCGGCGTTGCGAGTGTTGACTCTCATCGTGCGGAATTTATAAATATAGAACAGTTTGTTGCCTTTGCCGACTCTGTACTGCTTGAAAATCACGGGATAGCCCGAATCGATAAGCACTATCAGAGCAACAACGAGAAACACGGGGCTCGATAATATGATGAGCAGAAGGCTCACCGTGAAATCAAATATGCGTTTCATTTAGCACCTCAGAAGGTAACGTTTATCTGTATTATTTTGACCAGAAAATATAGTCCGAAATCAGCACGGCTCTGACGGGAGCACCGTCAAGACCGTCATAGGGTACGGGCGGAGCAAAAAGAAAATATTCTCCCGGCTCAACTCTCGTAAGCTCAAGGCCTTCAAGAATTGCAACACCCTCACTGAGAAACGCTTTGTGCGGACCCGTCTGATTTCCCTTTGTGCCGACTGAAAGCGAATCCGTACCTATCAGAAGCAAGCCTCTGTCGGCAAGCTCCTGGGCAGATGAATCCATAAAATACGCTCTGCCTCCACCCTTTACGAGAAGTCTTTTGCAGTCCTTGGGAAAGAACTCGTCAACATACTCCCCCGTTATGACTTCGCCCGGAACTTCAATAACCGTACAAGGGCCGATATATGCATCAAGCATCATTTCATCAATCGTTATGCCGTTGGGCAGAAAATGGCTCGGCGCATCGGCGTGCGTGCCGTTGTGGACACACGCATGGACAACCGTCAGATTGCATTCGGAATCGTCTCCGATTTCGGCAATCTGCTCCGCCTCGGGTCTCGGGTCGCCCGGATAAACGTCTGCGCTGAAAAATCTTTTTGTGATGTCAATAATCTCCATGATTCCGCCCCCTCAGGGTAAAATAATGAAAACCGCTCTTATCAGCCTTTCAGAGATTCCATTTTAAGATAGGCATTGATGAAGCCGTCGATATCGCCGTCCATAACGGCGTTGATGTTGCCTGCTTCAAAGCCCGTACGATGGTCCTTTGCAAGTGTGTAGGGCATAAATACGTAGGAACGGATCTGGCTGCCCCAGGCAATTTCTCTCTGCTCACCCTTGATATCGTCAATCTTATCAAGGTGCTCGCGCTCTTTGATTTCAATGAGCTTTGATTTGAGCATCTTCATTGCAACTTCTCTGTTCTGATGCTGGCTTCTCTCAACCTGGCAGGCGCACACAATGCCCGTGGGGATATGTGTGATACGAACGGCTGACGAGGTCTTGTTAACCTTCTGACCGCCTGCACCGCTGGAACGGTAATAATCTATCTTGAGGTCATCGGGATTGATTTCAACCTCAACAGTATCGTCGATTTCGGGCATGACCTCAAGCGAAGCAAACGAGGTGTGGCGTCTGCCCGATGCGTCGAAGGGGGAAACTCTTACAAGGCGGTGCACGCCCATTTCACCCTTGAGATAACCGTAAGCATTTTCGCCTTCAACGAGAAGAACGGCTGATTTAAGACCTGCTTCGTCACCGTCAAGGAAGTCAAGCATACTTACCTTGAAGCCGTGCTTTTCTCCCCAGTGCTGATACATTCTGACAAGCATCTGATTCCAGTCCTGAGCCTCTGTGCCGCCTGCACCTGCGTGGAAGGTGAGAATGCAGTTCTTTGAATCGTATTCACCCGAAAGAAGGGTGCTGAGTGTCATTTCCTCAAGCTTCGTGATAAAGCCGTTGACCGCATCCTTGCATTCATCGAGCATATCGAGGTCCTCTGCCTCGTCGGCAAGCTCAATGAGCACAAGTGCATCGTTATATTCACCTTCAAGTGAATTATAAGCGTTGATTTTGCTTCTGAGCTGGCTGATTCTCTGCTGAACCTTCTGCGAATTTGCAAGGTCATTCCAGAAACCGTCCTGAGCAGTCTGCTCCTCAAGCTCTTCAGCCTCTTTATTCATTGCATCAAGGCCCAGGGCATCGCGAAGCTGCTTGAGCTTCTCTTCGTAATCGAGAACCGAAAGCCTTAATTCTTCAAACTGAATCATATAATTTCTCCTAATGCGTAATATTTCATAGTGTATTATAGCGAAAAAAAAGTCACTTGTAAAGAATAAAATTATTTTAATAATTTATTTATTCCCAATTAATAAATATTTTTAAAATAGTAATTGAAATTTTATCCGTTATTAGTTAAAATGATATAGTATATAATTTGGAAAGAAAGTGTGAAAACGCAAAATGAATTATTTCAATCAGCAATGCCCCGTGTGCAAAGAAATATTCAAAGACGGCGATGACATAGTGGTCTGTCCCGAGTGTGCTACTCCCCATCACCGCCATTGCTGGTTCAGCAACGGACAATGCATAAACAGCTCTCTCCACGGCGCAGATTTCATCTGGACGGCTGAAAAAACAAAATCTGCCGAGCCTGAAACCGAAACTGCCCCTCCCGCTCCTGCTGAGGAGCAAACCGAAAGCTCTGACGTCAGGGTCTGCCCCATATGCTCAAGTGAGAATCCGTCGGATTCCACTCACTGCGGCAACTGCGGAGCTTTTTTCGGTCAAAAAGAGGACGGTACAAAAAAATGTGCCAATTGCGGAGCGGAGAACCACCCCGACAGTATGGTCTGCTCTTACTGCGGTACACCTTACCCTTATGAAGGCTCAAATCCGTTCACCGATTCGCTCGGAATTGATGAGAACGAAACGATAGGAAACTACAGTGCTGCCGACTACGCTTTTTATACCCAGCTCAATGCAAAGCGTTATATCCCGAAATTCCGCAAAACCGAAGAAAAGAAATTCTCCTTCAACTGGGCGGCTTTCTTCTTCGGCCCGAGCTGGTTCCTTTTCAGAAAGATTTATAAGGTCGGTATAATTCTGCTCATCGTTTTCGTGTCGATAACGATGATGACCGCACCGCTGCAGAATAAGATTATGGATGCATCAGAGAAATTCATTTCTGCATCACAGCCGCTTGCCGAAAACTCACAGGCTTTAGAAAATCTTTCCGATGAAGAATATGCGAAGTTTATGAAAGCCACCGAGGATTTCTATTCAAGCATTCAGAAACCGATGCTGATTCTTATGGGAATACTTCTTGTTCAGCATCTCATCTGCGGTCTCATAGCCGACAGGCTGTATTATCGCAAGGCGAAATCCGATATGGAGATCATTGACCGGACCGTTGAAAACGGTGAGGTCAGAAGAATGATGATTGCCCGAAGAGGCGGCGTCGCATTCCTCGCATATTTCGCAGGCTATTTCGGCGAGCAGCTTCTTCTCAACCTGTTTGTCACTCTCGCAGATAAAATATCTCACTTGATTTAATATAATTACGGAGGAAACACTATGAAAGTCAGAAAAGCCATTATCCCTGCCGCAGGTCTCGGCACAAGAGTTCTCCCTGCATCAAAATCCGTTCCCAAGGAAATGCTCAACATCGTTGACAAGCCCGCAATTCAGTATATTGTTGAAGAGGCCGTTGCCGCAGGCATCGAGGATATCCTCATCGTCACAAACAGAGGCAAGGGCGCAATCGAGGACCATTTTGACCATTCATTCGAGCTTGAAGCACAGCTTGCAGGTAACCCCTCAAAATCAAAGCTCTACGAGGATGTAAAAGCCTGCGCAAACCTTGCAAATATCTGCTTCGTCCGCCAGAAGGAAACAAAGGGTCTTGCCCACGCAATTCTCTGCGGTAAATCCTTTGTCGGAGATGAGCCCTTCGTTGTGCTCTACGGCGATGACGTTATCATTTCGGAGGATCCCGTTACCGCACAGCTCTGCCGTTGCTACGAAAAATACGGCAAAGGTGTTGTCGGTGTAAAGGAAGTTCCCGAGGAGCTCATCAGACTTTACTGCACGCTCGGTGTTTCTCCCATTGAAGGCGAAGAAAGAGCAATGAATTGCAGTAAAATCATTGAAAAGCCCACACCCGACCAGATTCTTTCGCTCTATGCGATTCTCGGCAGAGTCGTTATGCCCCCCGAGGTTTTCGGTATGATTGAAAAGGGTCTTGCCGCAACTCCCGAAGGTCAGGAATTCTATTTCACAGACGTTATGTCGGAGCTCGGTATGCAGGACAGACTCATCGCATATGACTTTGACGGCAGAAGATACGATATGGGCAACAAGCTCGGCATTATGAAAGCAAACTGCGAGGTTGCACTTGACCATCCTGAAATCGGCGAGGGCTTCAAGGAATATCTTAAAGAACTTGTAAAAACATTCTGATAAAAAAATGACCTGCACGGAAAAAATCCGTGCAGGTCTTATTTTTTTGATTATTTGTAGAGAGGACCGTAGTTTTCGCAAGCTCTGAAGTCTGCGCCCTCAAGATCCTTTGTACCGGATGCACCCCAGCAAGCGGGACGGAAAATCTTCTCGTCGGGAACGTTGTGGAGAGCAACGGGAATGCGGAGCATTGATGCCATTGTGATGATATCAGCACCGATGTGACCGTAGGAAATTGCGCCGTGGTTTGCACCCCAGTTATTCATAAGGTCATATGCTGACTTGAATGCGCCTTCGCCTGTGCATCTGGGAGCAAACCAGGTGCAGGGCCATGTGTAGTCTGTTCTCTTCCAGATGATGTCGGAAACTTCGTCGGGAAGGTTAACCGTCCAGCCTTCAACTATCTGAAGAACGGGACCGAGACCCTTGACAAGGTTAAGACGGATCATTGTTGCAGGCATTTCTGCTCTGGTAAGGAAGCGTGATGAATATCCGCCGCCTCTGAAATAGCCGTTATCTGCTGCGTTCCAGGTTGTTGCTTCAAGAATCTTGTCAGCATCTTCGTCTGTAACGTTGTACCATTCCTTGATGATACCGTTGCCGTTTTCATCCTTAACCCCGCCGCAAGCGTCAAGGCAGCAAGCACCTGAGTTGATAAGGTGAATGAAGCCGCCTGCTTCAGCAGCCTTGCCTTCGATGTCATAGCCTGTTACTCTCTTGACTGCGTCTGCACTCCAGTGAGTACGAACGTCAGCAAACATCTGGGGTCTGTTTGTGAGCAATTTCATAAAGAGCATACCGATGCCGTTGAGAACGTCGTTCTCTGTTGCAAGGATATAGGGCTCTCTTACGCCTTCCCAGTCAAACGATGTGTTGAGAAGTGCTTCTGCAAAGTCAGCATTGGGATAGAAGTCTGTCCACTGTCTCTGACCCTGGAAGCCTGCTGCAATAGCATTGTGACCAACCATTTCTTCTTCTCTTCCTTCGGGAAGATTTGGGTTACCGTTCATAAGGTCTTTGATGATGCACATCATCTTAACAACGAATTCCCAATCCTTTTCTTTCTGCTCAACGCTCTTTCTTACAAATTCGGGGTTCTTGTCGAAGCCTTCCTTGCACTTTGCCTTTGTCCAGGCAAGAGCCTTCTGGAATTCAGCTTCGTCATAGATGCCCTCGGTCATTCGGCGGATGATTTCAACCTCGTCAACGGATTCAACTCTCATGCCGAGATATTCTTCGATGAAATCGGGATCAATAACCGAGCCTGCAATACCCATGCAGGTTGAACCGATCTGGAGATAGCTCTTGCCTCTCATTGTTGCAACTGCAACGGCTGAGCGTGCGAATCGAAGGAGTTTTTCCTTAACATCATCGGGAACTGAAGTGTCATCAGCGTCCTGAACGTCCTTGCCGTAGATGCCGAATGCGGGAAGACCCTTCTGTGCGTGAGCTGCAAGAACGGCTGCAAGATAAACTGCGCCGGGTCTTTCAGTTGCGTTGAAGCCCCATACGCCCTTGATTGTGTTGGGGTCCATATCCATTGTTTCGGAGCCGTAGCACCAGCAGGGAGTAACGGAAAGGGTGATGTCAACGCCTTCCTTCTTGAACTTTGCTGCACAAGCTGCTGCTTCTGCAACTCTGCCGATTGTTGTGTCAGCGATAACAACCTTTACGGGTTCGCCGTTTGAATAGCGGAGATTTTCCTCAAAGAGAGCCTTTGCTGCCTTTGCCATATTCATTGTCTGGTCTTCAAGTGATTCTCTTACCTTGAGGGGTCCTCTTCTGCCGTCGATGATGGGGCGGATACCGATAACGGGGTAATCGCCGATAAGTCTGCTTTTTGCCATAATAGCATCTTCCTTTCTATGTTTGGTGAATTTAAATTTTTATTTGATTACCGCCTTGAATCTCTCATAGGCTTTTGCCCATGCGTCGGGATTTTCGGGGGTATATTCAACTGTGTTTTCGCTTGCTTTGACTACTTTTCTTGCCTGCTCAATGCTTTCAAGTGCACCGCAGGAGAGAAGCTGAACGGCAATATTGCCGAGAACTGTTGCTTCAATCGGACCTGCGACAACCTTTCTGTTGCACGATGAAGCGGTAAGCTGACAAAGAAGAGTATCCTTTGTGCCGCCGCCGATAACGTGGATTGCGGGGTAGGTTTTGCCTGTGCAATCCTCAAGATTTTCGAGGGTGAGGCGGTATTTCATCGCAAGGCTTTCATAGATACATCTCATAACCTCGCCTACGCTCTCGGGAACGGGCTGACCTGTTTTTTCGCAGTATTCACGAACTCTCTGCGGAATGTTGCCGTGAGGCACAAACTCGGGTGCATCGGGATCGATGAAGCACTTGAAGGGTTCTGCCGCAAGAGCAAGCTTTTCAAGGTCTGCATAGGAATAGTCGCTGCCGTTTCTGTTCCAGTGGCGGCGGCTCTCCTGAATAAGCCACAGACCGATGATATTCTTGAGGAAGCCGACGGTTGCACCGTAGCCGCCTTCGTTTGTAACATTCATCGCAACGGATTTTTCGTTGACGATAGGTTCGTCAAGCTCTGTTCCGAAAAGCGACCACGTACCGCTTGAAAGGAACGCAAAGTCCTTATCCTCTGCAGGCACGGCGGTGAGTGCACTCTGGGTATCGTGACCGCAAACGCTGATAACGTCAACCTCATCAATGCCGCATTCTTCACAGATATCCTTTCTCACCTTGCCGAGAACACTGCCCGAAGGCTTGATTTCACCGAGAAGGCGTGAGGGGATTCCGAGCCTGTCAAGAATACCCGTTGCCCAGCTTTTTGTTTTGATATCAACCATCTGTGAGGTGGTTGCAATTGAATATTCGGTTGTCATTTTGCCCGTAAGCATATAGCCGAAAAGGTCGGGCATAAAGAGAAGTCTGTCTGCTCTTTCGAGAATATGGGGTCTGTATTTTTTGAGGGCATAGAGCTGATAAACGGTATTAAGCTCCATAAACTGAATGCCCGTTGCACCGTAAAACTCATCGTTGGGAACGGTTTTTGCACATTCTTCAATCAGACCTACCGTTCTTTCGTCACGGTAGTGAACGGGATTTTCAAGCAGACAGCCGAATTCATCGATAAGACCGAAGTCAACGCCCCAGGTATCAATACCGATGCTGTCGAATCCGCCTGCAAGCTTTGCGTTGATGATACCCTGCTTTATGTTATAGAAAAGGCGGAGCACATCCCAATACATTGTGTCGCCCACTTTTACGGGGTCGTTTGAGAAACGGTGCACCTCTTCAAGAGAGATTTTTTCGCCGTCAAACGAGCCGATAATCGCTCTGCCGCTTGATGCACCGAAGTCGATGGCTAAAACTTTTTTATTCATTACTGAATTACAACACCCTTCTTGAGAATGATGTTTGCATAGATTGCGGTTTCGCCCGTTGCGATAACAGCATAAGCCTTCTTCGCTCTGTCATAGAATGCGAAACGCTCAACCAGTTCAATATTCTTTTCGCCTTCTTCGGCAACGATTGTCTTTTTATATTCATCCCAGATGGGAGGAGGATTTGAGGGGTCTGCGTTATCCATAAGGGCAACAGGAGCCTCAACATATGTATCAAGGGGCATAAGCTTGGGAATTGCATCAAGAATTTCGTTTACGCCGTGACCGTCAAGGCGAACAAGTCTTTGTGCAATTGAAGCTGAGGGGAAATTGCCGTCGCCGATAACGATTTCGTCACCGTGGCCCATTTCCATAAGAATTTTGAGAAGTTCGGGTGAAATGATGGGTGAAATATTTTTAAGCATAGTGATTTTCCTTTCTGCTTTTATTTACATTGTAGCATACATACTGTACATATTGCTGTAGATACCGCCCTTTTGCATAAGCTCGGAGTGGCTTCCCTGCTCTGCAATGCCGTCTTCGGTAAGCACAACAATTTCGTCTGCGTTGCGGATAGTTGTAAGTCGGTGGGCAATGGTGAGAGTTGTTCTGCCCTTTGCAAGGCGTTCAAGCGATTCCTGAACAAGCTTTTCGCTCTCGTTATCGAGTGCCGAGGTTGCTTCGTCAAGGAGCAGTACGGGAGGATTCTTGAGGAATACTCTTGCGATTGAAATTCTCTGCTTCTGACCGCCTGAGAGCTTCACGCCCCTTTCGCCGATATATGTATCGTAGCCGTCGGGCAATGCACTGATAAACTCGTGTGCACCCGCCTTTTTACAGGCTTCAACAAGCTCATCTTCGGTTGCATCGGCTTTACCGTAGATAAGATTATCACGGATTGTGCCCGAGAAAAGATATACATCCTGAGCAACAACGCCGATATTTGAACGGAGCGAACGCAGAGTAATATCTTTTATATTTTTGCCGTCAAGCAGAATTTCACCGCTTTCGGCTTCGTAAAATCTGGGGATAAGGTTGCAAAGAGTTGTTTTACCTCCGCCGCTGGGGCCTACAAGAGCAACGTTGCCGCCTTTTCTGATTTTAAGATTGAGATTATGGAGAATTTCCTTCTCACCCTTTACATAGCTGAACGAAACATCCCTGAATTCGATTTCGCCCTGAACATTTTCAATATCAACGGCATTCTCGCCGTCAACAATTTCGGGCACTTCGTTCATAATTTCAACAAAACGTTCAACACCCGTTACACCTCGGCTGAACTGCTCGCTGAAATCAACGATTGTACGGATTGAGCCGAGAAGAGTTGAGATTAGCAGAAGGCTTGCCGCAAAATCGCCCGTTGACATAATGCCGTCTTTCATAAGAAGTGCACCGAGAGCGATAACCGAGATATAGGTCACGCCGTCAATGAGTTTAACGGTTGCGTGAAACTGCGACATATATTTATGGCTCTTGTTTCTGATATGAACATAAGCCTCGTTACCCTTTGAGAACTTTTCTTTTTCAATCTTCTCATTGGTGAACGAACGGACAACTCTTACGCCGAGCAGGCTGTCCTCAATTCTTGCGTTGATTTCGCCTACCTGATGACGGCCTTCTTTAAAAGTATCTCGCATTTTGGTGCGTGATTTTTTTGTGAAAAGTATTATCAGCGGCATAAGAATGAAAATTGCTATTGCAAATCGGATATCCATTGTTGCAAAAATAAAGAAACTTGCAACGAATTTGACAACCGTCATAAGCACCATTTCAGGGAAATGATGTGCCCATTCGGCAACATCAAAAAGGTCAGAGGTCATTCTGCTCATAAGCTGACCGACCTTTGTGTTATCAAAAAAGGTGAAGGACAGCTTCTGCAGATGGTCAAACATATCCTCACGCATTGAATTTTCGATTTTTGTGCCCATTTTGTGTCCCCAATAGGACTGACAGTAGCTTGCAAAACTGTCAAGCCCTCTGAGGGCTATGTAAGCTGCTGCGATGCCGAGAATAAGGCTGACCGTAAGCTTCTGGGGGTCGTTCGCATCGGTATCGGTGATTTTTCTGACAATAAGCGGAAGTGCGATTTCACACGCCGCCGAGGTCATTGCACACAAAAGAACAATCATTTCCGTACCGAGATGCTTTTTCAGATAAGGAAAAAATCTTTTTATAAGGGCAAGATTCTTCCCCGATTCTCCCTTCTTTTTCATTAATCTTTCCTCTTTTAGTTATAATTTGGTTACTTTATATTATGTAACAAAATTTATTATTTGTAAAGTAGTTTTTAAATAAAAAACGGACGTTGCAACAACGTCCGTTTGATAATCAATATGTATGGTCGCAGATTTCTTTGATTTTTCTCTCAAGAGCAAGGAAATCTTCGAGTGCATCGGGTTTCTGGTTGGGGTTTCGCAGAAGTGCGGCTGGGTGGAAGGTTCCCATAAAAAGAATTCCGCCCTTTTCGATAAACTCGCCGTGCTGCTGAGTTACCTTGAAATCCTTTGAAATGAGCCTCTGTGCCGAAATTCTGCCCAGGCACACAATGATTTTTGGCTTTATGAGCCTTGTCTGCTCCCTGAGCCATTCAATGCAGTTATCCTGCTCTTCGGGCAGCGGGTCTCTGTTTTTGGGCGGACGGCATTTTACCATATTGGCAATATAAATATTCTTTTTGCGGTCAAGATTAATCGCTTCAAGGTATTTATCAAGGAGCTTTCCGCCCCTGCCTACAAAGGGTTCGCCCTGCAAATCCTCGTTTTCGCCCGGACCTTCGCCGATAAACATTACCTCGGCCTTTTCACTGCCTACACCGAAAACAAGGTTTGTTCTTGTTTCGCAGAGAGAACATTTTCTGCATTGCATACAGTCAGCTTTGAGCTGTTCCCAGGTTTCATACATCGCCGTTTCCTCCCCTTTTTTCAAAAATTTCTGTTGATTTTTCGGCATCCTTATGAATCTGTGCCGAAAGCTCGTCCATTGAGCTGAATTTTATTTCATCACGCAGATAATCAAGCAATCTCACTTCAATTTCTTCTCCGTAGAGATTGCCGCTGAAACCTAAAATACAGGTTTCGCTGCGGAAATCTTCGTTTTCAAATGAGGGTCGCAGACCTATATTCGTAACCGACGGATATTCCTTGCCGTCAACAACGGTTACCGAAGCATAAACGCCCTTTTTGGGCTTCACAAATCCCTCGTCAAACCTCTGATTGATAGTCGGTGCGCCGATGAGCCTGCCTCTGTGCTGACCGTCAACAACCACCTGCTTATAGCGGAATTCTCTGCCGAGCATCGCATTTGCAAGGGCGATGTTTCCGCTTTCAACCGCCTGCCTTATTCTTGTTGAGCTGACGGGTTTGCCGTCAAAATCAACGGGGTTGCTGATTTCAAGAATAATGCCGTATTCCTCGCAAAGAGCACGAAGCTCCTCGCAGCCGCCCTCGTTATTTTTGCCGAAGCGGTAATTCCAGCCGCAGCAGATACCCCCTGCATTGAGCTGTTCAATAAGAATTTTTTCAAAAAATTCACGGCAGGTCATATCCCTGACATCCCTGAAGCTGATAATTCTTTTGCCTGCACCCGTTTTTGCGATAAGCTCGTCCCTGAGCGAAGGCTGAAGTATCATATCGGGTGCCTTGCCCGCAACGGAGAGCATCGGGTGTCTGTCAAAAAGAAGCACCAAGGGCAAAAGCCCGTGCTTTTGCTGCATTTCAAAAGCACAGGCTATAACTTTTATATGTCCCTTGTGTAAGCCGTCGAAACTGCCGAGAGTGACGGCGGTTTTACGATTAACCATAATTATTTCTTCCTGAACTGCTGCTTCATACGAAGCTCTTTTGAAAGAATACGCTTGCGGAGCCTGAGCGAAACGGGAGTTACCTCCAGAAGCTCGTCATCCTTGATGAATTCCATACACTGCTCAAGGCTGAGAACGCTGTGAGGCACAAGTCTGAGAGCGTCATCCGAGCCTGATGCACGGGTGTTTGTGAGATGCTTTGTTTTGCATACGTTACAAACTATATCTTCATTCTTTGCACATTCGCCAACAATCATACCTTCATATACATCAACACCTGCAGGGATAAAGAGTCTGCCTCTGTCCTGAGTGTTGAAAAGACCGTAAGCGGTGCTTGTGCCTGTTTCGTGAACAACGATTGAACCTCTTTCACGGGTCTGAATATCGCCCTTATATGGTGCGTAGCCGTCAAAAAGCTGATTCATAATGCCGTTGCCGTTTGTATCGGTAAGGAATTCCGCACGGTAGCCGATAAGTCCTCTTGACGGAATTTTGAACTCAAGATG
>JAZNUD010000077.1:0-11045 GCA_045592085.1 Acutalibacteraceae bacterium
GTATTCGATTTCTTCCTCACGGGACTTGATATCCCAGATTCTCCAGGGAGCGATGATTGCCATCTCGGGAGCGAATGCCTTGATGGTGAGCTCGAATCTTACCTGGTCGTTGCCCTTGCCTGTGCAGCCGTGGCAGATAGCGTCAGCGCCTTCAGCCTTGGCGATTTCAACGATTCTCTTTGCGATGATGGGACGTGCAAAGGATGTGCCGAGAAGATATTCCTTCTCATAAACTGCGCCTGCCTTGAGGGTGGGCCAGATGTAATCGGTAACGAATTCGTCCTGAAGGTTTTCGATATAGAGCTTTGATGCGCCTGTCTTGAGAGCCTTTTCTTCAAGACCGTCGAGCTCTGTGCCCTGACCTACGTCGCCTGAAACAGCGATAACTTCGCAGTTATTGTAGTTTTCCTTGAGCCAGGGGATGATGATTGAGGTATCAAGACCGCCTGAGTAGGCGAGAACAACTTTTTTGATTTCTTTCATTTTGAATGTCTCCAATCTGTTGAATTTTTGTTTATGCATTGATTATACACCGATTATTCAAAAAATCAAGCGTTTTTTGAATAATTATGCAAATTTGTCGTAATTAACAAAATTTCTTGCAAAATTACGCATTAACCGAGCAAAAGACCGACTTTTTTCTTGGCTTTGACGAGAGTTCTGTTTGCAAAGCGTGAAGCCTTCTCCGCACCGCTTGCGGCGGTATCAAGCAGATATTGCTTGTCAGCCATAAGTCTTTTGAAGTTTTCCTGAACGGGACGGATTTCCTCGATAACCGCTTCCGCAACCTTTACCTTGAAATCGCCGTAGCCCTTGCCCTCGAATTCCTTTTCAATTGCGGCATAGTCAAGACCCGTGCAGCAGGAATAAATTGCCATAAGGTTGTTGATGCCGTCCTTGCCGTCGGCGTATCTGACGCAGGCTTCGCTGTCTGTAACGGCGGACTTGAACTTCTTGAGGATAACCTCGGGAGGGTCAAGCAGAGAAACGGATGCCTTGGGGTTGGGGTCGCTCTTGGACATCTTCTGTGTGGGGTCCTGGAGGCTCATTACTCTTGCGCCGACCTTGCCGATGAAGGGCTCGGGCAGAGCAAAGGTGTTGCCTCGGAGTGTATTGAAACGGTTTGCAATATCGCGTGCAAGCTCAAGATGCTGCTTCTGGTCGGCACCGATGGGAACGTAATTTGCCTGATAGAGCAGGATATCAGCCGCCATAAGAACGGGATATGCAAACAGACCGACGTTGACGTTATCGGCGTGCTTCTGTGACTTTTCCTTGAACTGGGTCATTCTCGATGCTTCGCCGAACTGCGTGTAGCAATCGAGAATCCATGCAAGCTCTGCGTGAGCAGGCACCTGACTCTGGATGAAAACGATGCTCTGCTCGGGGTCGAGACCGATTGAAAGCAGGAGAGCATACATCTCAAGAATCTGCTGACGGAGCTTGGTGGGGTCGGGGTGAATTGTGAGAGCGTGAAGGTCGGCAACCGCATAAAGGGAGTTATAATCATCGCTCATTGCTTTCCAGTTTTTGAGGGCACCGAGATAGTTGCCAAGCGTGGGTACGGCTGTGGGCTGAATCATACTCAAAACTATCGGCTTGCGCTCGGGAGTTGTGTTTTCCATTTATAATTCCTCACTTAATAAGTTTTTGCCACTTCGCCGAGAATCTTAACGCCCCTGACGATATCCTCATCGGAGGGAGTTGAGAAATTCAGGCGTACATAATTGCAGGGGTCGTCGCCGTTGCAGAGGAATGCGTTGCCGGGCACGACGGAAACGCCTGCGGCACTTGCTTTCTTAACGAATTCAAGCATATCCACGCCTTCGGGCAGCTTTGCCCAGACGAAGAGTCCGCCCTCGGGACGGCCGTAATCAAAGAAATCGCCGACCTCTTTATCGAGGCAGTCACAGAGCAGGTTGAGCTTGCGGCGGTAGATATCTCTGATTTTATTGATATGGGCCTCGAAATCAAATTCGGTGAGCCACTTATAAACGATAAGCTGGGAGATGAGGGGAGTGTGCACGTCCTGTGTCTGCTTTGCAACGGTGAATTTTGCAATCAGAGCTTCGTTTGCAACAACGAAACCGACTCTTACACCGGGAGCAACAACCTTGGAGAATGAGCCTGAATAGATAACGAGACCGTCGGTATCAAGGCTCTTGATTGCAGGTACGTCCTTGCCCGAAACGCGAAGATCGCCGTAGGGGTTGTCCTCAAGGATGAGCACGCCGTATTTCTTTGCAAGCTCGTAAACTGCCTTTCTCTTTTCGAATGACATCGTTGAACCTGCGGGATTCTGAAAATTGGGGATTGTATAAATAAATTTAACGTTTTCTTCGGTTTTAAGCTTTTCTTCAAGAATTTCAAGATTCATACCGTCTTTTTCAAGCGGTACGCCGACAAGCTTTGCGCCGTGGCTTCTGAAGCAGTTGAGAGCACCGATGAATGCAGGCTCTTCGCAGATGATGCAGTCGCCGTGGTTGATGAGACAGTGGCAGGCAAGGCTCATAACCTGCTGTGCACCGCTTGTGACGATGAGCTTATCGTTTTCGCCGTAAGCTCCGTAGCGCTCCTTTGCGAGAGCCGAAAGAGTTTCAACAAGGGGAGCGTAGCCTTCGCTGATGCCGTACTGCAGAGCGAGAATGGGCTGATTTTCGAGAACGTCGTTCACGATTTTTTTGATGTCGTCAACGGGAAATGCATCGGGAGCAGGGTTGCCTGCGGCAAGAGGAATAGTGTTGCCCGAGCTTTTGAGAATTTCTCTGATAATCGAGGGCTTGAGAGATGCAATTCCCGATGAAAATTTGTAATCCATAGTAATTTCAAATCCTTTCGGAATAATAAATAGTAACAAATAATAATTATAACACAGTTTTTTTGAGTTGTAAACTGCAAGGATGTTGTTAATATAAAATTTTTGTGGTATAATATTAATCATTACTTCTTGAATTCAATAAATTTTACTTTCGGAAGTTAAAAAACTTTACTTCTTGAAGTAAAATAATTTGACCCTAATCAGAATAATATAAACAGATATAATATAATCAGATTAACATCAATCATTCTATCTTAATGAATTGACAGAGGTGAAATGATGAAAAGCAATTATGATGCCGTGCTTTTTGATTTTGACGGCACGTTTGCCGATACGGGCGAGGGTATGTTTGAATCAATTCAGTGCGCAGTGAAGGCTCTCGGCTTTGAGCCGCTTGACGCAGATGCCCTTCGCAGATTCGTCGGGCCTCCCGTTTTTGAATCCTTTAAAAGGGAGCTCGGCGTTGACGACGAAAAAGCCGATTTCGCCGTCACGAAATACCGCGAAGCTTATGCCGAAAACGGTATTTTTAAATTCAGGGTCTATGACGGTATCCCCGACCTTCTGCACGTGCTTAAGGAAAACGGCGTTAAAATCGGAATCGCATCCGCAAAGCCGCAGAGATTCCTCGTCAGAATCGTTGCACACCTCGGAATCGGTGATTATATTGATTATATCTCCGCACCTGCCGACGATAAGGCTGACCCGAGCAAAATCAGGCTGATTAATGATGCTGCACTTGCGCTCAAAGCCGAAAAATCAAAGGTGCTGATGGTCGGTGACCGCCATTTTGATATCAACGGCGCAAACGGCGCAGGTGTTGACAGCGTGGGAGTAACCTTCGGCTACGGCAGCGAGGATGAGCTTCGCACCGCAGGCGCAACCTTTATCGCAAATACCGTTGCCGAGGTGAGAGATATTATTTTTCGCTGATTTCGTCTGATTTTTTTGCAGATACGCAGGCGGCAAACCAGAAGCCGAAAAACAGAATAAACGCAATTATCATCAGAATCGTGATAACGCATCCGCCATCCTTCAGTGTTTCAAGAAGCATTGAAGGATTTTTTATTCCCCTGAAAAGGGTGAGAATATCCATTCTCTTGTTGTAGCTTGCACCGAAATAGATAATGCCCGTTGCGGCGAAATAAATCGGTGCGGCAAGGGTGCAGAAATCCTCGCATCTCTTCGTTACGGGAATCGGAAGTCCCTTTGATACGCAATTTTTCTTGGCGATTATCACGCTCGGAATGAATGCGATAACGCTGAGTACAACCGCAATGATAATCTGGATGGTTTCCTCTTCGTCGGACCAGCCACGGATTGCAATCCATTCCGAAATTCTGCCGCCGAGAGGTCTTGCGAGGGTCAGCACGAAAACGAAAACGAAGGTAAACAGTGCGTGAAAAGCGGCTCGGAGCTTATCGTTTTCGATAACGGGAGTATCGTATTCAAATCTGCCTTCGCCGCCCGTTATGCTTTCGGGCAGACAGATGAGCAGAAGCATAATTCCGAAGCCGAGCAGGAAGCCCGTAAAGAATTCCCAAAGTGACCAGCCGCAGTTGACGATGAAAGCGGGTGCCTTGACAGCGGCAAAAAAGCCTCTGTCGGAATCAAGGATGAGAAAAATGTCGGCGGCGGTGATGGCAACCGCACAGATGAAATTGATTGCCGTTGAAAGCAGTGCGGTGATTTTATCCTTGAGCACGATGAGGGCGGTAAGGGATGAAACGAGAGCCGCAATTGCACTTGAAATAACCTCAATGCTTGTGAAATAGTTTCTGCCGAAGGGTACTTTTTTTGCCCACGCAGCAGAGCCGAAGTTAGTGATATATGCCTTGATGGGTGTCATATCGACTCCTCTGTCGGCAAGACCCAGCTTAAAGCCCTCAACCGCTTCGGGGTTGATGAGCGGCAGGATGAAATGCGAAACCGAAGCCTGCATTGCGAGCATCACAACGTAGTATACCGCAATGAGCATTATATAGTTTTTGAGCTTGTATTCACGCTTTGAGAAAAGCGAGCCGAGATACAGAGCAAAAAGAGGCATCCAGCCGAAGCCGAGCAGAAGCATAATTCCCAAGCCGCTGAAGCAGCTGATTTCGATTGACCTTGCAACCTCTTCACCCGTGAATGCGGCGGTGCTTCCGAGATAGCCGCCCATCTGGCTGTTGAGCGTGCCCCAGCCGCCGTTTGTAATTCCAAGCAGGAAAACGGCAATCGGGATGGCTTCGTAGGTTAACTTTTTCTTGTTTCCGAAAAAGGCGAAGATGAAAAGCATCATAGCAACGCCGACGGCAAACATACCCCACATCGAGCCCCAGCCGTGGTCGCCGCGGACTCTCCACATAAAGCCCGTCATAATCGAAAAAGCAAAAAGCATAAGAGCTTTTGTGCCTGCAGAGAGATTTCTTGTTGAAAGAGTGTTCATTAAAAATTCTCCTTTCACGCAATATATCTTTATTTTAAATCTTATTTAAAAATATTGCAATAAGGATTTGAAAAACTTTGGAAATATGAGACGTTTTTTGCTTTGATGAGGTTTACAACCCCTGAAATGTGTGATAAAATATGTGCTCAGGCAAAATGCGACATTATATCGGCGCAGAAATAATAACGCATTACGAATTGATATTTTAAATCCGGGGGGATATTTATGATAAAATTCGGTACAGGCGGATGGAGAGCCGTCATCGGTGACGATTTCATCTGCACCAACATCCGTAAGGTTGCGGCAGGCATTCTGAAGCTTGCAGAAGAGCAGGGCAAAACGGACAAGCCCGTTGTTATCGGCTATGACCGACGCTTTCTTTCTGACAGCGCCGCAAAATGGGTAGCCGAGGTTCTTGCAGCAGGCGGAATGACCGTCTGGTTTCTCAACCGCTCCGCACCCACGCCGCTTGTTATGCATACGGTGAAGAATAAGGAGCTTTATTTCGGAATCGAAATCACCGCAAGCCATAATCCGGCAAGCTACAACGGTATCAAGCTCATTGTTGAGGAAGGCAGGGATGCTTCACTCGAAACCACCAACCGTCTTGAGGAGCTTATTGCCGAAACTGAAGATGCGGTTGAATTCTGCGGTTTCGATAAGGCTGTTGAGGAAGGAAGGGTAATCTATCAGAGGAATCTTTTCAATGATTTTATCGATGATATTCTTGAGCTTCTTGACGTGAAGGCGCTTCGTGAAAGAGGTCTGCGAGTGCTTTTTGATACGATGCACGGCTCGGGTACTTTTCCGCTTCAGGTTATTTTCCACACCGCAAGATGCACGATTGATACCATCAACCTCAATAAAGATGCCTATTTCGGCGGTCAGATGCCTGCACCGACGGAGCAGACGCTCAGCGCACTGAACGATATGGTTGTCAAGGGCGGATATGACCTTGGCATAGCTATGGACGGTGACGGCGACAGACTCGGAATCATCGACAGCAACGGCAGATATATCAATGCAAACGAAATTCTCTGTATGCTGTATTACTATCTCGTGAAATACAAGGGCTGGAAGGGTCCTGTTGTGCGCAATCTCGCAACAACGCATATGCTTGATAAAATTGCGGAGAGCTTCGGCGAAAAATGCTATGAGGTGCCCGTAGGCTTCAAGTATATTTCCTCAAAAATCGACGAAATCGACGCTGTTCTCGGCGGCGAATCCTCGGGCGGTCTTACCGTCAGAGGTCATATCAACGGCAAGGATTCCGTTTATGCCGCATCGCTTTTTGCGGAAATGGTGAGTGTAACGGGCAAATCGCCCACACAGATTATGGATGAGCTTGAGGCGCAGTTCGGCAAATTCGTTATGGTTGAGGATAATCTGCGCTTCGCACCCGAAGCAAAGAGCGGAATCGAAAACGTTATTATGGTTGAGAAGAAGCTCCCCGATTTCGGACTTGAGGTCGAAAGGGTAAATTACGAGGACGGCTGTAAGGTTTATTTTGCCGACGGCAGCTTTGTTATCTGCCGCTTCTCGGGCACAGAGCCCCTGCTCCGCATTTTTGCGGAAAGCTCAACGAGGGATGCTGCCGCAGGCTATATCTCGGCATTCAGGGATTTCCTCGGAATATAAATTAACCATATAATAAGTAAAGAGGTGACGCGGAGAATATCCGAATCACCTCTTTTTGTTTTGTTTGGTTTAAGTGATGTTGAAGCTTTGGGTTTCAGTGTTATGTTGTTATCCGAAAAACTTGCGGAGCAAATAACACTGTGCACGGCACGATACAACTGCGAAGAAATAAAACTTTTGCTATTTCACAACGGTGCATTCGGTGATTCCGTAATAGAGGAATCTTTCAATTGTCGGTTTATCGATTTTTTCTCCGCAAACGGCAATCGGCACTGCGGGGGGACAGCCGACGGTCGGCACTGCGAGGATTCTGCCTTCGCTCTCTTCAACCGCAACGGTTTCCTGCCTTGAGAGGGCGGCTTTGCGGATAGAAATTGCCTTTTCGGGCAGATGGAATTCGGGTGCGGAGGATTTTATCGGCGGTTTTGGGTCAACGCAGAATACCGAATCGGCAAACCGCATCGGGTCAAGAGGAGAATTATTCGGAGAAAACATAAAAACAACGTGGTCGGCATCGGCATATTCGTAAACGAAGCCTTTCTTTTCGCAATGCTCTGCAAATTCGTAACCCGTCATACCCTTCGGCTTGGGGCAAACGGTGATTTTCAGCGGCTCGTCGCCGCAGATTCCGAAACCTGCCTCCTGAAGATAAGTCTTTGCCTCGAGGATTCTTTCAGCCATAACCGCAACCTTGCCTCTGACGGCTTCAAGCTCCCTGTTTGCGAGGTCAAGCGATGCGAGAATCAGATATGACGGACTCGTTGAGCCAAACATTGCGAGAGCGTTTTTTGCCTGCTCTACCCGGTAAAACGGAGCTTTCGCAGAGATGTGCAGATATGCTCCGCCCGTTAAAACGGGGAGGGTTTTGTGCGCCGAATCGCAACAGATATCCGCACCGAGGTCAATCGGATGCTTTGATTCGGGCAGAAATCTGAGGTATGCTCCGTGAGCGTTATCAACGAGAAGCGGCACGCCGAATTCGTGACAGACGTCGGCAAGCCCTTTGATATCCGAAACGTTTCCGAGATAGTCGGGGCTTGTGATATAGACCGCATCGGGCAGATTCTCTGCGTTTTTCAGCTTTTCAAAAAGTCTGTAAGGATGCACCGGGCAGGAAAGATAGCTTTCGTCATTTTCGGGGCAGAGCCATTCGACGTCGCAATCGAGCATCGCCGCCGCCGTTATAAAGGTCTTGTGGGCGTTTCTGCCGGCAAGAATCAGCGGCCTGCGGCGTTTATCTCTTGCATTGATGCAGATGAGATAAAGCATTGCCCTGATGCACTGCGATGAGCCTTCGGTTGAATAAAATGTCGGACAGCCGAAAAGCTCCGAAGCATTTTCTTCACTTTCGGCAATGATTCCGCTTGCTTCGTAAAGGCTGTCCGCGCCGATAATTTCGGTGATGTCAAGCTGCTCGATGCCGAGCGCACCCTTGCCCTTGTGACCGGGCATATGCAGACGTTTTTTATTTTCGCAAGCATATTCTCTTATAAAATCAAAGATAGGAGTGTTCATCATATCGCTCCCGTCACTTTAACTGTCACCGAGCATCCTTGCAACGGCAACCATAATTGCACATTCCATTCTCTTCTTGAAGAGCTCACAGCCGTATTTATAAATGCCCGTGATTTTGCCTGTTGCGTGGTAGGCGTTTGGGGCACAGCCGCCCGAGCAATAGAGTCGTGCCCAGCAATTGCGGCATTCCTCCCTTGCGTAAACGTTGCAATCGGAGAATTCCTGCTGGATTTTGGTGTTGGTGACGCCCTCGTAAATGCTGCCGAGGCGGAATTTTTCATCACCGACAAACTGGTGGCAGGGATAAAGGTCGCCCCAGGGGGTAACTGCCATATATTCCGTGCCCGAGCCGCAGCCCGAAATGCGTTTATAGATGCAGGGGCCGCCCGTCAGGTCGATCATATAGTGGTAGAAGGTGAAGGGTCTGCCTTCCTTCTCACGCTCAAGCATAAGCTCTGCGAGCTTTTCGTATTGCTCCATAACAACGGGCATATCCTCCGCCGTAAGCTCGGAGGGGTCGCCTGATGCGCAGACGACGGGCTCCATGCTCAGCTCCGTAAAGCCGAGGTCGAGCATCTGCCTGATATCGTTGAGAAAATCGGGGTTTGCGTGGGTGAAGGTGCCTCGCATATAGTAGTTTTTGCCGCCTCTTGCCTCAACGAGCTTCTGAAATTTGGGAACGATTTTGTCCCAGCTTCCGTTGCCTGCGTAGTCAACACGGTAGCGGTCGTGGATTTCTTTTCTGCCGTCAAGGCTGAGCACAACGTTGCTCATTTCCTTGTTGGCGAATTCGATAACGTCATCGTCAATGAGTACGCCGTTTGTTGTGAGCGTGAAGCGGAAATTCTTATTATGCTCCTTTTCAACGCTTCTTGCATAAGCGACAAGCTGCTTTACAACCTCGAAATTCATCAGCGGCTCACCGCCGAAGAAATCGACCTCAAGGTTTTTGCGTGTGCCTGAATTTTCAATAAGAAAATCGAGAGCACGCTTGCCGACCTCATAGCTCATAACTGCTCTGTCGCCCTGATATTTGCCCTGACTCGCAAAGCAATAGGCGCAGTTGAGGTTGCAGGTGTGGGCGATATGGATGCAAAGAGCCTTCACAACGCCTCTGGTCTTATTTTTAAGCTCGCCTGCCATCGGCTCAAAGGTATCGGGAGCAAAGAGCTTTCCGCTTGCTTTAAGCTCCTCAATCTGCTCATAGCATTCGTCGATATCGGCATCGGTAATTTCAACGCCGTCAACGTATTTTTCTTTCATAGCAGAAAGAACAGCGTCCTTTTCGGCAGTCTCAAACATCGAGATGATATCGTAGGCAACGTCATCAACTGCGTGGACTGAGCCCGAGCAGACGTCGAGGACGATATTGAAGCCGCCGAGTTTATATTGATGAATCATTGTTGGTAACTCCTGTCATAAAAGGGTGATGATAAATTCAAAAATAGTGGTAATAAATTCAAAAAGAGTGATGGCTCGGTGAGATGAAAAAGCCGTTTTCTTCCGATGACAGACGTATGCGATACGTCGAATCGGAAAAAACGGCTAAAAAGAAACAAAAATAACCGAGTCATCCTGTTTTGAATTAAAAAACAGACTTGCACAGGTTGGATCCCTGTGCAAGTCAGCTTTCATAACCTGTTTCTTTTGGTTTTCGCTCAGCGAGACATCACTAATTATTTGCTTTCCTTGCTTTCGCACTGCTGATTAGCAATACCGCAGCTTGTCTTGCAAGCTGACTGGCAGGATGTCTGGCATTCGCCGCAGCCACCCTTCTTTGCGCTTTCGCAAAGATTTTTGGTTTCGATTGTTACGATATGCTTCATTTCAATAACCTCCGAGTAAAATAATCGTATGTATTATAGCACGGTTTTTTTATCAAGTCAATATCAACCGTTGTCATTTTTTATATATCGGGCGATTAATTTTTATGCATTTTTGTCATATCTAAAAAAATCAAAATCAAAGCAAAAAAATTGCGCAAAAAAACTATACAAACGCAAAAAATTGTGATAAAGTATTAACGTTAAATACATCCATATTAAAGGAGTGTTAAAAATGAAAAAGATTTACGAAGGCAAAACAAAGGACGTTTACTCACTTGATAACGGTCACGTTATGCTCAAGTTCAAGGACGACTGCACAGGTAAAGACGGCGTTTTCGATCCCGGTGAAAACAGCGTCGGTCTGACAATCGAAGGCATCGGCAAGGCAAATCTTATCTCATCCGTTCATTATTTCGAGCTTCTCAAGGAAGCAGGCATCAAGACTCATTACATCAGCGCTGACGTTGAAAACGCAACAATGGAAGTTCTTCCCGGCAAGGTTTTCGGCCACGGTCTTGAGGTTATCTGCCGTCTTGTTGCAACAGGCAGCTTCATCCGCAGATACGGCGAATATATCGCAGACGGCACTCCTCTTGAGGGCGGCTACGTTGAATGCACATTCAAGAATGACGCACTCGGCGATCCCCTCGTAACAGGCGAAGGTCTTGCAGCACTCGGCATTATGAGCCCCGAAATGTTTGAGAGCATGAAGGCTCAGACCCTTGCCATCACAAAGATTGTTGCCGATGACCTCAAGTCAATCGGTCTCGACCTCTGGGAAGTCGGATCGTAGCCATGTCGTTCTGTGAGCCAAGGAGTT
>JAZNUD010000078.1:0-18747 GCA_045592085.1 Acutalibacteraceae bacterium
TATTGACAGCCACGAGCTTTTCCCGCTCATTCTTTTCATCGGTATCGGTGCAATGATTGATTTTGAGCCGGTTCTGACGAATCCGAAACTTATGATTTTCGGTGCAGCGGCTCAGTTCGGTATTTTCTTCACTCTTTGCCTTTCATCGGTATTCGGCTTTGAGCTTAAGGACGCCGCTTCAATCGCTATCATCGGCGCAGCAGACGGCCCCACATCAATCTTTGTTGCAAATATGCTTAATTCAAACTATACGGCTGCTATTATGGTTGCTGCATATTCATATATGGCTCTCGTTCCCATCGTTCAGCCTCCCATCATCAAGCTCTGCACAACGAAGGCTGAAAGAAGAATCAAGATGGCTTACAAGGGCAAGAAGGTTTCAAAGAGAACGAAGATCCTCTTCCCCATCATCATCACCTGCATCGTAGGTCTTGTTGCTCCCGACGCCGTTGCTCTTATCGGTTTCCTTATGTTCGGTAACCTTATCCGTGAATGCGGCGTTCTTAACTCACTTTCAGAAACAGCACAGAAGGTTCTCGCAAACCTCATCACCATTTTCCTCGGCATCACCATCGCATCCCAGATGAAGGCTGCCGATTTCCTCAAGCTCGATACCTTTATCATTATGGGTCTCGGTCTTGTTGCATTCATCGTTGATACCTTCGGCGGCGTTATGCTTGCAAAGATTATGAACCTCTTCCTCAAAGAGAAGATCAACCCCATGATCGGTGCCGCAGGCATTTCCGCATTCCCCATGTCAGCCAGAGTTGTTCACAAGCTCGGTCTTGAAGAGGATAACCAGAATTTCCTCCTCATGCACTCAATCGGTGTTAACGTTTCGGGCCAGGTTGCTTCGGTTATCGCCGGCGGTCTTATCCTTGCGTTCTTCCGCGGAATAGGAGGTTAAACGATGGAAATCAATATTGCTTATTTATTGAATTCACTCCCCTTTATGGGCAAGGGTATGCTCGGCATTTTCATTGTTACCGCTGTTATCGTTACAATTGTTAACGCCCTTAACAGTCTGCCCGATAAAAAGAACAAATAAGAATACGGGCGCTCAGGTAACCCCTGACGCCCTTATTTTCCGAGTAAAAACGTACAAACTAATATAAAAAACAAAAGGAGGCGAAGGAATGAAACTGTTCGAAATGCAGATGCCGATTTTAAAAGCGCTCACAATCGCACTCATCGGTATATGCGTAGTTATGATGATTCTCGCAATCATCGCAGTTCTTATCATTCTTCTCTCAAAAGCAGTCGGACTCATTGAAAAGATTGTCAAAAAGAAGGCTCCTGCTGAAGATTCCGTTGCCGCCCCCGTTCAGAGCATTCCTGCTCCCGAAGGCGTAAACTCCGGTGAGGTTGAGCTCATCGGCACGGACGAAAAGACTGCGGCGATAATTATGGCAATCGTTTCCGAACAAAGCGGCATTCCGCTCAACAGACTCAGCTTTAAATCAATCAGACTCATCGACGAGAAAGGAGGCAGCAAATAATGGAAATGGTCAAAGAAGTTCTCCTCGGTTTGTGGGAAAGCTCAGGCTTCTCCATTGTTACCGCAAAAGAGCTTATTATGCTCCTTGTTGCGTTTGTTTTCCTCTTCCTCGCAATCGTTAAAAAGTTCGAGCCTCTTCTGCTCGTTCCCATTGCATTCGGTATGCTTCTCGCAAACCTTCCCGGCGCAGGTCTTATGGACGACCCTGCATTCCTTATGACAGAGGTCGTTGACGGTGTTGAGAAAGCTCATTGGTATGAGGACGGCGTTCTCAGGCTGATATATGCAGGTGTCAAGAGTTCAATCTTCCCCTGTCTCATCTTCCTCGGAATCGGCGCAATGACCGACTTCGGTCCGCTTCTTGCCAACCCCATCAGCCTTCTTCTCGGCGCAGCCGCACAGGTTGGCGTTTACGTTGCATTCCTGCTTGCCATCATTCTCGGCTTCACACCCGAGCAGGCGGCATCAATCGGTATCATCGGCGGTGCCGACGGTCCCACCGCAATCTTCCTCACGGGCAAACTTGCTCCCGAGCTTCTCGGACCGATTGCTCTTGCGGCATATTCATATATGGCTCTCATTCCTCTTATCCAGCCTCCGATTATGAAGGCTCTCACAACCAAGAAAGAAAGAGCTGTTGAAATGAAGCAGCTTCGCAAGGTCAGCAAGGCTGAAAAGATTATCTTTCCCATCGTTGTTGCCATTATCTGCGCATTCATCATCCCCTCATGCGCATCTCTTATCGGCTTCCTGATGCTCGGTAATCTCTTCAAGGAATGCGGTGTTACGGACAGACTCAGCGATACCGCACAGAATGCACTGACCAACATCGTTACCATTATGCTCGGCGTAACAGTCGGCGCAACGGCAAACGGTGAACAGTTCCTCACAAGCAAGACTCTTCTCATCGTCGCTCTCGGACTCATCGCTTTTGCTTGCTCAACAGCAGGCGGCGTGCTTCTCGGCAAGATTCTCTACCTTGTTACGGGCGGCAAGGTCAATCCCCTCATCGGTGCGGCAGGCGTTTCCGCAGTACCTATGGCTGCCCGTGTTGCACAGACCGAAGGCAGAAAATATAACCCCACCAACTTCCTTCTCATGCACGCTATGGGACCGAACGTTGCAGGCGTTATCGGCTCCGCAGTTGCGGCAGGCTTCCTTCTTATGATGTTCGGAGGCAAATAATAAAAGCAAAAGGCATTCACGGTTTCGTGAATGCCTTTTTTAGTGAATAATGAATAGTGAAGAGTGAAAAGTTAAGGAAGGGCTTCGCCCTTACCCGATTTTATTTCATCAAATCATTCTTCTTGATGAAATCAATTGTTTCGTCAACGGTTGTGAATGCAAGAGCAACGCTTGTGTCAGCCGCACCGTAATAGATTGCAATTCTGCCCGTTTCGGCATCGGCAAGTGCCGCACAAGGGAAAACGACGTTGGGCACGTCGCCTACGAACTCATAGAGCTCGTGCGGTGCAAGCAGGAAGCAGTCGGCTCTGTGGAGCACCTTCCACGGCTCATCCTTATCAAGAATCGCCGCTCCCATTGCGTAGGTGAAGCCGTTGCAGCTTGTGAGCACGCCGTGATAAAACATCAGCCAACCCTCATCGGTTTCAATGGGAGTCGGTCCGGCGCCGACCTTCGTCATCTCCCAGTTTTTCTCGGGCTTCATAACGAATCTGTACTTGCCCCAATAGGTCAAATCCTTGCTGTGGCTGAGAAAAATATCGCCGTAGGGTGTGTGACCTCTGTCGCAGGGACGGATGAGAAGCAGATATTCGTCATTGACCTTTCTCGGGAAGAGCACGCCGTTTCTCGCAACGGGATAGCAAGCATCCTCAAGCTGTGTCCACTCCTTGAAATCGGTTGTATATGCTATGCCGATTGTCGTGCCGTGAGGAGTAAGGTTGACCCATGAAAGATAATATTTGCCGTCGATGAGGCAGAGTCTGGGGTCATAGCCTCTGAAAATAACCTTTTCCTCAAGCTCCCAGTTGATTGCATCCTTGCTGTAGCCGACAACGAGAGTGTGGTCACGGCTCATAACATCAACTCTGAAAACGCCTGCAAAGCCGTCACCGAAGGGCACAACGGCAGAATTGAAAATGCTGTTTGCCATATAGAGATTGTCCCTTGTGATGATGGGGTTGCCGCTGTATCTCCAGACGGGATATCTGTATCCTTCAGGCTTATCCTGCCAGGGGATATTTTTAATTGCTTCGCCTATAATCTTAGCCATATTATTTCTCCTTTTTGCAAAACGGAAAGATCTCCGTTAATATAGATTCATCTTACCACAGATTTTTTCTTAAATCAACCGTTATAATCCGTTGCGTTGCATTTACCTCTTGAATGTTATTACTTTTCGGTATATAATTAATATGTAAAAATTTGCGGTTCTGGAAAACATCCCACGGAATGCTGTTTCCGTGTAGGGGCGGATATCATCCGCCCGCCATAAAAACGGTTTTGCAGACCGCACGAGAAGGAGAAAAGTTATGGATATTATGGATATCGCCTCTAAAGGCATAGCGGCTATTGCCAAGAATTTCGGCAAAAAGGTTGCCAAGCAGGGCCCTGCTCCCGAAATCGAGCAGAAGAAGCCCACCGTCATCAGCGGCGCAGGCTTCCGTGCAGGCTTTGCAAGAGAAGAAATTATGCCCGACCTTTCGGATGAAAATAAGATTTACTGGATTGCAGGTCACGGCTCAGGACACAAAATGGAGGGCGTACTCACTCCCGTTTATATCAGCGCAGTCTGGCTTGACTGCGGCAACGACGAGGGTATCCTCTGGCTCGGTGCCGATATCGTCGGTCTGACAAGAATCGAAGTTAACTCAATCAGAAAAAGAATTCTCGCTTCACCCGAAATCAAGGGCTGCAAGCTCATCAACTTCAGTTGCACCCACAGCCACTCGGGCATCGATACCGTCGGCTACTGGGGCAAGCCCAACCTCGTAAGCATTCCCTCCAACGGCAAGGATGCGCAGTATATGGCAATGCTTGAGGAAAAGGCTGTTGAGGTTGCAATTGCCGCTTATAAAAACAGAAAAGCGGGCAAGCTCTATAACGGCAGAACCGAAATCAAGGACGGTCTCTCAACAGGCAGACGCTTCAAGTATAAGCACGAAATCCTTGCAAGATTCCGCTTTGCTCCCGATGACGGCTCGAAGGAAATCTGGATGCTCAACTTTGCGGCTCATCCCAACTCACTCGGCGGCGATAACCGTCTCCTCAGCGCAGAATACCCCTATTATCTTCGTGAAAAAATCGCAAAGGAAAACGGTGCGGACGTGCTCTATGCAGTCGGACCCGTCGGCGGTATGGACGCGGCCAGATACGATGATGAGGACAGAGTGCATAACATTCAGCTTCAGGGCGAAACCATCGCCGATGCAGCAATGAAAATCACCGATACCGAGCTGAATCCCGAAATCAAATTCATTCAGCAGCCCTTCTATTACCCCGTCGGTAACTACGTGCTCACCCTCCTTGCAATGCGCAACGTTATGAGCTTCAAGGCTTATCCGAGCGACAAGACCGATATCGGAATCGCAATCGAATCCGAGCTTACTTATATGACCGTCGGCGGTCAGAAGCTTCTGCTTCTTCCCGGTGAAAACTTTATGCCCACGGTTTACGGCGAATATCTTTCAGCCGAGGAATCGGGCACGGGCGAGGGTCCCGAAATCAACCCCGTTCCCCTTGCTGATATCGCAGGCGACAAGTCAATTATCGTTTTCGGCGTTTCAAACGATATGACAGGCTACGTTGTACCGCCCAATGATTTTGTGCTTCATCCCACCCAGCCCTATCTCAACACAACGAGCGACAGACTGGATAACAGACACTATCACGAAACCAACGCCCTCGATGCAAACGCACAGAAAACAATCGCAGATGCATTTGCAGAAGTTGTCAAAAACTTCGGATAAAAAATTAACCGCTGACGGATTCCGTCGGCGGTTTTGTTATGTAACGGAGAATTTTTACTGCAAAACAATTTCGAATCACAATCGGGCAAGGGCGAAGCCCTTCATTAACTTTTCACTATTCACAAAAAACGGGTGCGGGCAACGCCCGCCCTTAATTCTTCACTCTTTATTATTCACTATACAAAAAAGGCTTTCACAAAAACCGTGAAAGCCTTTTAAAATTAGTCGTTATTTCTTCTGTTTCTGCCGCCCTTATCGCCCTTGAAATCTCTTCTGGGAGCTCTTCTGGGAGTTTCGGGAACGGTGTTTTCGGGTACAAGACCTTCAACCTCGATGAGTGCCTCGCGGCGTGAGAAGTTGAGTCTGCCCTGGTCATCCTTGGGAAGCACCTTAACGATAACCTCGTCACCTACTGCAACAACGTCCTCAACCTTTTCGGTTCTCTTGACGTCGAGCTGGCTGATGTGAACCATACCTTCCTTACCGGGAGCGATTTCAACGAATGCGCCGAAGCTCATAAGGCGGGTAACAACACCCTTGTAGATTGCGCCGACCTCGGGATCGTTGGCAATTGTTTCAACAATGGAGATTGCTCTGCGTGCATCGTCGATATCTGTTGATGAAACAAAGATGCTGCCGTCCTCGCTGACGTCGATCTTGCAGTTGCATTCTGCGCAGATCTTCTGGATAACCTTGCCCTGCTTACCGATAACGTCACCGATCTTTTCGGGATCGATCTTTGTTGTGAGCATCTTGGGAGCCCACTTTGAAAGCTCTGCTCTGGGCTCTGCGATAACGGGAAGCATAATTTCGTCAAGGATATAGCATCTTGCCTTGTAGGTCTTTTCAAGAGCTTCCTTGATGATTGCGGGAGTAAGACCGTGTACCTTGAGGTCCATCTGGATGGATGTGATACCCTTCTTTGTACCTGCAACCTTGAAGTCCATATCGCCGAAGAAGTCCTCAAGACCCTGGATATCAACCATTGTCATGAAGCGCTCGCCCTCAGTGATAAGACCGCAGGAGATACCTGCAACGGGAGCCTTGATGGGAACGCCTGCTGCCATAAGTGAAAGAGTCGAGCCGCAGACTGAGCCCTGTGATGTTGAGCCGTTTGAGGAAAGAACCTCGGAAACAACTCTGATTGTGTAGGGGAATTCTTCAACTGAAGGAAGAACGGGGATAAGTGAACGCTCTGCAAGTGCACCGTGACCGATTTCTCTTCTGCCGGGGCCTCTTGAGGGCTTTGTTTCGCCGACTGAATATGAGGGGAAGTTATAGTGGTGCATATATCTCTTGGATTCTTCTTCATCGAGACCGTCGAGAAGCTGAGCATCGCTCATAGGACCGAGAGTTGTGATGGAGAGAACCTGAGTCTGACCTCTGGTGAACATACCTGAGCCGTGAACTCTGTCAAGAAGGTCTACCTCTGCGTTAAGAGGACGGATTTCGTCGATGCCTCTGCCGTCAACACGCTTGCCGTCGTCAAGAAGCCAGCGGCGTACAACGTATTTCTGAACCTTGTAAAGGCACTCTTCAATCTTGACTTCCATATCGGGATAGATTTCGTCAAACTTCTCGTGTACCTTTTCGTAAACGGGCTTGAGACGCTCGTCACGGATTCTCTTATCGTCTGTATCAAGTGCAAAGCGGATATCTTCGATTGCGAAATCCTTGATAGCCTCGTACATTTCGGGATCGGGATCGTTTGAGGGGAACTCAACCTTTTCCTTGCCGCATTCAGCCTTGATCTGGTTGATAAACTCAACGATTCTCTGGTTTTCCTTGTGAGCAAACATAATGCCGTCAAACATATCTTCGTTTGAAACTTCGTTTGCACCTGCTTCAATCATAGCAACAAGGTCGCTTGTGGAAGCAACGGTAACGTACATATCGCTCTTTGCTCTCTGTTCGAGAGTGGGGTTGATAACGTATTCGCCGTCAACAAGACCTACAACAACGCCTGAAACGGGGCCTTCCCACGGAATTTCGGAGATCGAGATAGCAATTGAAACACCGAGCATAGCGGTGATTTCGGGCTGGCAGTCGGGGTCAACTGACATAACGGTTGCAACAACGCCGACGTCGTTTCTCATATCCTTGGGGAAAAGAGGACGGATGGGTCTGTCGATAACTCTGGAAGCAAGAGTAGCCTTTTCGCTTGCCTTGCCTTCACGGCGCTGGAATGAGCCGGGGATGCGGCCAACGGAATAGAGCTTCTCTTCGTAGTCAACTGAAAGGGGGAAGAAATCCACGCCTTCACGGGGTTTTGCAGCCATTGTGGCTGTGCAGAGTACGTTTGTTTCGCCGTAGCGAACAAGGCAGGCGCCGCCTGCAAGCTGAGCCATCTTACCGACTTCGACTACAAAAGGTCTGCCGGCAATTTCGGTTTCATACTTTTTGAAAGCTTCAAAAAACATTTGTAATACCTCTCTGTAAAATTTATATTTCCACAGGCGGCCCGGCTTAGCAATAAATCCAATTTCCGAATGAAAATCTAACTTTTCGGGAACTCGATTCACTGCTAAAACCGTTAATCCGGCCACCTGAAAGGATGCTTGATAACGCCATAATTAACGCAACAAAGCAGGCGGGAAAGGGAATCCAGCCTGCTTGTTTTTGCGAAAATTATTTACGGATGCCGAGTCTTGCGATGATTGAACGGTAACGCTCAATATCCTTCTTCTGAAGGTATGCAAGAAGGTTTCTTCTGTGACCAACCATCATGAGAAGGCCTCTTCTTGAGTGATGGTCCTTCTTGTGAGTCTTAAGATGCTCGGTAAGGTCGTTGATTCTCTTTGTGAGAACAGCAATCTGTACTTCGGGTGAACCTGTGTCGCCCTCGTGAGTTGCGTATTCCTGCATGATTGCGGTCTTTTCTGCCTGTGTCATTTTCTTTCACCTCATTAAAATATTTGCCTCTGCCCCCAGAGAACGGCAGGTGAAGTTCCTCACAAGAGGCTTACTCCGAAATCCGAGAAGCGGGCACGTGCAAATGGGATTATATCATAAAGTCAGCCCGATGTAAAGCATTTTTTTAATATTTTTCCGCAAGGATTGTTAGAAATTCGCTCCCGACGCCTTAATTTTTTTAAACAAATTAGACTAAACCGATTCGCGGCGGCGGCATAGAATGAAACAGGGAGGAATTTTCCTTCTCCCATAAAACAAGGCGGCTGCCGTCAGCGGTGGCAGAAATGCCCGTGGGGAGCCGGGTGACCTATGGCAGCCGCCATCATATAGATAAGTGAATAATGAACAGTGAAGAGTGAAGAATTGAGGAAGGGCTTCGCCCTTGCCCGATTATATAAAAAATCACAGTGTGCTGATTGGGCAGGGGCGGATATCGTCCGCCCGACAATAATCCGAAAATAATATTTCAACTCTGCGTCTCTCTTCACTGCTCACCTGAACTGTTTACAATCAGGTGCGGACAGAGTCCGCCCTTAACTTTTCACTCTTCGCTCTTCACTTTTCACTTAAAATTTACAATATGTTAACCGATTCGGTTTAAATATGCTGTATGATAGGATTGAAAATATACGTTACGGAGGTCAGGCTTTGCTGGGATACGTCAGGGCATACAAGCCCGATATGAAAATGAGGGACTACGAGCTATACAGAGGAATCTATTGCTCGCTCTGCCGTGCGCTCGGAAGAAACTATTCCCCGCTGGCACAGCTTTTTCTCAGCTACGATTTCGCCCTCGCCTGCGTCATACGCCTTACCTGCGCCGAATCGGGCTGTAGCTTTTCGGCAAAAAGATGCCCGTATAATCCTGCAAAAAAATGTATGATTTGCGGCAGCAGGGATATTTTCGATTTCTGCTCACACGCAGTAATCATCACCGTTTACTATAAAATTCTCGATAATCTTCACGATAAAGGCTTTTTCAGCAAGCTTGTTGCGGCTCTGATTTATCCTGCAGTTGCACTGATGCACCGAAAGGCAAAAAGACTTGCTCCCGAAGCAGAAAAAGCGGTTGCTGACGCAATGAAGCTTCAGGCGGAAACCGAAGCAAAGCCCTCGCCGTCAATCGATGAAGCGGCGCACCCCTCGGCAGACGCACTCGGCAGAATTTTCGCCCTCGGCGCACCCGAAAGCAAAGCGGAATCCCTTCGCACAATCGGCTATCTGACGGGCAGATTCGTCTATATTCTCGATGCCGCCGACGACCTTGAGGACGACCTGAAAAAAGGCGCTTTCAATCCGTTTTCAGCCTGCGATATTTCAACGGCGGGGAAGCGGAAGGAATTCGCCGACAGAATCAGGGGTATGCTGAATCTGACTCAGGGCGGAATCCTCGAAGCTCTTGATTCCCTTGAAGCGGAAAGATTTTTCGATATTTCCGAAAACATTCTTCTCGACGGCATAACTGCCTGCGCCGAAAAAGTGCTTGAAAAATACGGCGACAAAACCGAAAAAAAGAAAGAATACATTGTTGAATGAGGTAAAATAAAAATGAGAAATCCCTATGAAGTGCTCGGTATCCCCGTCGGCTCATCTGCGGAGCAGGTTAAGGCGGCTTATAAGCTCCTTGCTCAAAAATATCAGGACGACCCGAGTCCCGATGCCGCAAGAAAAATGGATGAAATCAATCAGGCATACGACAGTATCATTATGAATTCTTCATCCTCAGGCACATATACAAACACAGACTATAACGCATCCTCGGGCGCAGATTATTCTGATATTAAAGAGAAAATCAACCGAGGCAGGCTCGACGATGCGCAGATTCTGCTCGACGGAATCCCCGAATTCAACAGGGATGCGCAGTGGTATTACCTCAAAGGCGTGATTATGCAGAAGCGCGGCTGGCTTGAGGAAGCGGCAAACAATTTTGCTTCCGCAAGCCGTCTCGACCCCTCAAACAATACCTATAAAATGGCGTATAACAAAGTTTATAGCAACCGAAACGGCGGCTACCGCACCGAGCGCAGACGCTCCCGCTCCGACAGAGACAGTAAGGGTTGCTGCAGCTGCTGCTGTGACCTTATCTGCGCCGATGCCTGCTGCGAATGTATGGGCGGCGACCTCATCCCCTGCTGCTGATTTTCACCGAAAGGTTGTTGTTTAATTGAAGCAAAGTTCAAAATGCGCTCTGGGCGGAATCGTTTCGGCGCTTTCGCTTGTGCTGATGATATCAGTTGCGGTTATTCCGTTTCTGACCTACGCATTGCCTGCCGTTGCAGGTGTGCTGATAGTTTTCATCGTTGTTGAAATCGATAAAAAATGGGCTTTCGGCGTATTCTCCGCCGTTGCAATCCTTGCGTTTCTTCTCGTTCCCGATAAAGAGGTCGCAATGATGTATATCGCCTTCTTCGGCTATTACCCGATAATCAAGGCTGTGCTTGAAAGCAGGCTGCCCGTCGCACTCAGCTGGATTATCAAGGTCCTGCTTTTCAACCTCACGATGGTTGCCGCCTACCTTGTACTGATTTACGTTATGGGCATCGAGGTTGACGAAATTACCGAATACGGTATGATTGCCGTACCGATGCTTCTCGGCGCAGGAAGCATAACCTTCATCGCCTACGATTTTGCGCTGACACAGATTATCACGCTTTATTTGATAAAATGGAGAAAATATTTTAAAAGATATTTCAAATAAACATTGAGTTTTTTGAAATTAATGGTATAATAGATGCGTATGCCCGAGTGCATACGCATTTTCCCTTTTACGGAGGATTATTTATGAAAGATTTTGTTAATATCGGTATGATCGGTATCAGCGGCAGAGGCAGCGGTATGCTTCGCGAGCTTCTCAAGTGCGAGGGTGTCAGAGTCCCTGCCGTATGTGACAAATATGAGGACAGAGCCGAAAACGGCAGAAAAATCGTTGAAGAAGCAACGGGCACAACTCCCGACGTTTATCTCAACCACAAGGAGCTTCTTGCAAGAGATGACCTCGACGCGGTTTTCGTTGCAACAACGTGGATTACCCACGCAAGAATCGCCATTGATGCAATGAGAGCAGGCAAGCACGTTGCAATGGAGGTCGGCGGTGCGGCAAGCATCGAGGAATGCTGGCAGATGGTACGTACAAGCGAGGAAACGGGCAAATTCTGTATGCTCCTTGAAAACTGCTGCTATGACAGAAAAGAAATGGCAATCTTCAATATGGGCAAGCAGGGTCTTTTCGGCGAAATCATACATATGCAGGGCGGCTATCAGCACGACCTTCGTGACGAAATCTCTCTCGGCAGAGAAAACCGTCACGGCAGACTTTTCAACTTCCAGCACAGAAACGGCGAGCTTTATCCCACCCACCAGCTCGGCCCGATTTCCAAGGTGCTTGAAATCAACAGAGGCAACAGATACATCTCCCTTTCCTCATTCGCAACGAAGTCAAGAGGTCTCAACGAATGGATTAAAGCAAACAAGGGCGAGGACTACGACCTTGCGGATTACAGCTTCAATCAGGGCGACGTCGTAACGACCGTGCTCAGGTGTGCAAACGGCGAAACCGTTGTGCTCACCCACGACTGCTCACTCCCCAGACATTATTCAAGAGCCTACAGAGTGCAGGGCACCAAGGGCATCTATATGGAGGACGGCAACACCCTCTTCATCGAAAACTTCACAAAGCACGATGACGGCAACTGGATGCATCCCGGCGAGGATTTCGACAACTACCTTGAGCAGTTTGAGCATCCCCTCTGGAAGAAATATCAGGTTGACGGCGTGCACGAGGGTCACGGCGGAATGGACTTCCTCGTACTCAGTGCATTTGCAGAAAGTGTCAGACTCGGCGGACAGCCTCCCATCGACGTTTATGATGCAGCAACCTGGATGGCAGTCACCTGCCTTTCCGAAGCATCAATCGCAATCGGCGGCGCACCCGTACCCTTCCCCGATTTCACAAACGGTATGTGGATTGACCGCGAGCCCTACCGCAGAGGCATCTTCTGCCTTGACGAGGTTTGCGAGGATATGTTTGAAAACAAATAAACAGTAAGGGGTATTACTATGAAATATTATATCGGCGTTGACGGCGGCGGCACAAAAACCGCATTCGCCCTTTTTGACGAAAACAAAAAAATGCTTGAAACCGTAACCGGTCCGGGCAGCAACCACGAAAATCTTGAGGACGGCTTTGATGCCGCAAGCGCAATCATCTGGGACGGTCTCAACGAGCTTTGCCGAAAGTCAGGTACGGACATCTCAAAAATCAGCTTCACCCTTATGGGTCTTGCAGGCATCGACCATCAGTATCAGTATGATATTATGTGCGCAAAGCTCCGTGAAAAGGGTCTTGAGAATTTCGAAGTTTATAACGACGGCTTCATCGTTGTCAAGGCAGGCTCCGAATCAGGCTCCGCAATCGGCTATAACTGCGGCACCGGTGTTTGCTGCAACGGCATCGACACTGAGGGCAAGCGTATGATGCTCGCAGGTCTCGGCGATTTCTCAGGCGATATCTCGGGCGGCGGCAATATCGTTATCAAGGCTTTCGAGCTTGTCTATAACGAGCTTTTCCTCGGCCTTGAGAAAACACTCATCACCGATATGGTAATGAAGGAATACGGCTTTGAACGCCGTGAAGAGCTTCTCGGTCTTATCGAAAAGATTGAAGGCGAAAACGGCGACGATTATATCAGAACGATTGTCGGCTTCTTCTTCGAGGCCGCAAAGCAGGGCGACAAGCCCGCTCTCGATTACTGCGAGAGAATGGCTGAAAGAGGCGCACGTCTTATTGCGGCTCTCTCACGTGAACTCAACTACGGTGACGGCGAGGTCGAGGTTGTTCTTTCAGGCTCAATCAACGTCAAACTCGATAACAAGGCTTATCTCGATATGCTTCTTGAAAAGGCTGAGAAATACAGCGGCAAGAAGCTGAAGTTCATCAAGCTTACCCAGCCCCCCGTAACAGGCTGCATCAACTGGATTATGCAGGATTTTGCAAACTGAAAGGAGCAGATATAAATGAAAGAAATCAGCGTTGCCGTTATCGGCTCAGGCAGCACATATTGCCCCGAACTTGTTGACGGTTTCCTCAAGGCAAAGGACAGCCTCAAACTTAAGAAAATCTCCTTTATGGATATCGACGAGAGAAAGAGAACAATCGTCGGTGACCTTTGCGTGCGTATGCTCAACAACGCAAACTGCGACTGCGAGGTTGTTTTCACAGATGACCTCGATACCGCCCTTCAGGGTGCGGATTTCGTTGTAACACAGATTCGTGTCGGCAAGCTTCCCTGCCGTCATCTCGACGAAAGCATTCCCAAGAAATATAACCTCATCGGTCAGGAAACAACGGGTATCGGCGGCTTCTTCAAAGCCCAGAGAACAATCCCCGTTATCAAGCATATCTGCGACCGCATCGAGGCAATCTGCCCCGACGCATGGCTCATCAATTTCACCAACCCCTCGGGCATCATCACCGAGTTTATCCTTAACCACACCAACGTCAAGAATATCGGTCTTTGCAACGTGCCCATCGATATGCTCGACGATATCAAGGAAATCACAGGCGAGGACAGCGACATCACCTACGTCGGCCTCAACCACCTGAGCTGGATTACCTCTGTCAAGAAAAACGGAGAGGAGCTCCTTCCCGGACTTATCGACAGCGGCTTTTCACCCAAGGTTATGGCTAACATCAAGGATGACGGCTTCTCAATCGACTGTCTGAGAACGATTCAGGCTATCCCCTCATCATACCTTCAGTATTATTACTGCCGCGAAGCAAAGCTTGCTCACCAGAGAGAGGACGAGCAGACCAGAGCACAGGTTTGTATGGAGATCGAAGAGCAGCTTCTTGAAATGTATAAGGATGAGGCAATCGTTACCAAGCCTGCGCTTCTCGATAAGAGAGGCGGCCACAAGTATTCGCTTGCCGCAGTTTCACTCATTGATTCACTTGCAAACGATAAGCGTGACGTTCACGTCGTTAACATCAGGAATAACGGCACACTTCCCTTTATGGCAGACGACGATATCGTTGAAATCGCCGCTGTTATCGGCTCCGACGGTGCAACACCCGTACCCGTAACCGAAAGAATCAACGACCACATCGTAGGACTTATGAGAGTTGTCAAGACTTATGAAAAATACGCAGTCAAGGCAGCAATCACAGGCGATGACGATTACGCAATCAAGGGACTTCTTGTTCACCCCCTTGTCGGCGACTGGGAAAAGACCGTCGCTTGCTTCAACGAGCTCAAGGAAGCTCACAGAGAATTCCTTCCCCAGTATTTCAAAAACTGAATTTAACACCTGCTCCGTCTGAAAAGGCGGAGCTTTTGTTTTAGTGAATAAAAAGCGACAGGCAATCCTGTTTTGCCGTCCGCAAACCAACGGCTTGATTTTTATATGCGGATGATGATATAATATATTTGTATAGCCACAAAAGAAAGGAAAATGAATATGAGAAAAGTCATCAATATAAACGAAGGCTGGGCTTTCACCAAGGGCGGCGTCACCGAAACCGTCAATCTCCCCCACACCTGGAACGGAATCGACGGTCAGGGCGGCGGCGACAGCTCCGAATACTGGCGCGGCAAATGTGCTTATAAAAAAATAATCCCTGCCTATGACGGCAGAGTTTTCATCGAAATCAACGGTGCAAACACCGTCTGCGAGGTTTTCGTCAACGGAATCTATGCAGGCAGCCACGATAACGGCTATTCAATGTTCCGTTTCGAAATCACAAATCTTCTTCGTGAAGGCGAAAATCTGCTCGAAATCAACGTTGACAACAGTCCCAACGAATATCTCTATCCCCAGATGGCGGATTTCACCTTCTACGGCGGTCTTTACAGAGACGTCAACATCATCTGCGAGGTTGCCGATTCTCATTTTGCGCTTCTCGACAAGAGCCGCTGCGGCATTTTCATCACTCCGAGAGTTGACGGCAAGGTTTTCATCAAGAGTTTTGTGGAAGGCGTAGCCGACGGCCTTGAAAAGCATTTCTCAATCACAGATGCCGAGGGCAGCGTTGTTGCATCGGGCTTCACCGCCGCCACTACGGAGGCAGCTTCCCTTACTGTTGAAAACGTCAATCTCTGGGAAGGCATCGAGAATCCTTATCTCTACACTCTCACCGCAAAGCTTGTCAGAGACGGCGAGGTTATTGACGAGGTCAGCGACCGTTTCGGCTTCAGAGCCTACGGCATCGACAGCGAAACAGGCTTCAACCTCAACGGCAGAAACATCAAGCTCAGAGGCGTTTCAAGGCATCAGGACAGAGAAATCCTCGGCAATGCTCTCACAAGAAAAGAGCATTCGCAGGATATCGCAATCATCCGTGAAATGGGTGCCAACTCCCTTCGCCTTGCCCACTATCAGCACGATGCGGTATTCTATGACCTCTGCGACGAAAAGGGCTTCCTCGTATGGGCAGAAATCCCCGTTATCTCAAAATTCAGCAAGAAAAAGCAGCCTCAGGCAAGAATGATGCTCGAAGAACTCATCAAGCAGAATTATAACCGTCCGTCAATCTTCTGCTGGGGTATCCAGAATGAAATTTCGATTGCAGGCGCATCGCCTACTCTCATCAACGGCATCAGAGAGCTTAACGACCTCGCACATCATCTTGACTCAACGAGACCTACGGTCTGCGCTCAGGTCAGCTTCTGCTCCCCCAAATCAAAGCTCAACGAAATTACCGATATTCTCGGCTATAACCATTATTTCGGCTGGTACGCAATGACGGTTGACGCCATCGACAAATGGCTCGACGATTTCCACGCAGAGAATCCGCATCTCAAGCTCTGCATTTCCGAATACGGTGCGGAGGCGGTCACAACTCTCCACTCCGCAGACCCCGTACAGGGCGACTATTCCGAAGAATACCAGGCTCTTTTCCATGAGCATTATCTCAAGGCAATCACCGAGCGTGACTGGCTCTGGGGCTCATACGTGTGGAATATGTTTGATTTCGGCTCGGCAATCCGCAACGAAGGCGGCGTCAGGGGCAGGAACAACAAGGGTCTCGTCACCATCGACCGCAAGGTCAAGAAGGATTCCTTCTATGCCTACAAGGCTTTCTGGTCGGATGAGAAATTCGTTCACGTATGCGGCGAAAGATTCGTTGACAGACCCGTCGGCGAGCAGATTATCAAGGTTTATTCCAACTGCCCGAGCGTAACTCTCACCGTAAACGGCGAAAAGCAGACTCTTGATGCAGAGGGAATTTTTGAATTCACCGCCGAAATCGTTGAAGGCGAAAACGTTATCGTTGCCAACAGCGGCAGACGCAGACATCAGATTACCGTCAACGGCACAACGGTTGAGAATCCCGATTACAAGCTTCCCGAGGGCTGCGAAACCTTCGTGCGCAACTGGTTCGGTGCAGGTGACGAAATCGACCCCGACAAGCTTTCACTCGATGACAGCATCGGCGAAATCATCGAAAATCCCGAGGTGCAGAAACTCATCGCAAACCACGTCGGCAAGGAAATCTCCGTTCCCGAAATCCTCGGCAAAATTCCGCTCAAGCCCATTTCATCAATCGCATCAAAAACAAAGAGAGGCAAGGAAATTGTTTCGCTCGCAAACAAATTCCTCCAGACCATTGATAAATAAGGAATGTAAAGCAGGCGTACCCATTGCGGTAAGCCTGCTTTTTCTGTGTAAACCGCGGTTTACATCCTCTGTTTCCGAAATTTTTTGCCGATTGTAAAGCACTGTTGCTTGTCTTTTGGCAATCGGTGAAGTATCATTCAGACATAATGTGTCTGAATCGCCGTTTCACGGTGTAGGGACGGATATCATCCGCCCGAATTTCACACAAATCATTTATTAAAGGAGAATCACTATGGGCGCAGTATTTACAATCACGTTATTTTTACCTCTTATGATTCCGATGTTTGTTCTCGACAAAATCGGAATCGACGTTTACGGTATACTTGAAAGGCTGATAACCTGGATTGTTGCCTGGGTTGAAGCCAACCCCGATAAGGCAATGAAAATCGGGGATGCGCTTGAATCAATTATGGGATTCATAGTTGAGATAGCCGATAAGCTGAACGTGTTTCAGATTTAACATTCCGAGTCAATAAATCAGAAATCACAGCGTAGGTGCGGATATCATCCGCCCGTAAATTCAGAAAATCTGTTCAAACGGGACGTCGGGTCGCCGTCCCCTACAAAAAAAGGAGAATCAATATGGCAATGGGCACAGCAATCTGGTTAATAGTTCTTATTCCTGCGATGTTTTTCGTTGCGATTTTCAACAACGTTTACACCGCAATTTTCGGTGAAGCAAAATCGGAGCTCATCCTGCCCTATGACGAATCCAAGGGCATCGTCTGGGAATATGACAACGTAAACGATTATTATATGGAGCTTGTCGAAACACGAATCGAGGGCGAGAGACAGATTTTTGTTTTTGAAAACGAGGACTGCAAGGAGGATATCAACGGCTTGCTTATGGACGTCGTTTTCACCGACAAAAACGGAAATCAGATAAAATATTACGCTCTGAAGGGTGATACCTATAACGGCCCGACATACTATGAAGCGGATGAATGCTACGTCGCGCAGTATACCGTCACCGCCGAAAAGGAGCGCAGAAAGCATCATTGGGAAACGCATCAGGAAAACGAGAGCATCCTCTGCCAACCCGAAAAAGAAGAAGGCACCGACACCTTCACAATTGTTATGACTCCCGATGATATCGGCGAAGGCACGCTTGAAGAAGCGCAGCTCGTCCCCCGTTTCGTTTACGAAAACAGAAAAGACAAAAAACGGGAAAGCATTTTCGTTTATTATAAGGTCATCGACGGCGTGCTCACCGAATTCGACCCGAATGCGTAAATCCGAATTACAATATGGGTAAGAGAGATGCCCTTCCGAAACTATTCACTACTCATTTTTCATTCTTCATTATATAATTAACTAAAGGCGAAGCCTTTCCTTAACTATTCATTATTCACTATTCATTATTCACTAAAAAAGCCACACCCCGAAAGGTGTGGCTTACTGCTTTGCAATTGATTATCTGTTGTTGATAAGCTTTGTGAGTTCAACGGGCTCAACGATCTTGCCGTCCTTATAAACTCTCATATTGCCTGAAGCGATTTCGTCGATGAGGATAACCTCGTCGTTATAGAAACCGAACTCAAACTTGATATCCCAGAGGTCGAGACCGATTGACTTGAGGTCATCGGCAACAATCTTTGTGATGGCAAGGGTCTGAGCCTTCATAGACTCAAACATTTCGGGAGACATAACACCGAGAGCCGCCAGACCTTCGCCGGTTACCAGGGGATCGCCCTTTTCGTCATTCTTAAAGGTACACTCAACGTAACCGCCTTCGAGAACTGTACCGTCTTCGATGTATTCACCGTATCTGCGGATGAAGCTGCCTGT
>JAZNUD010000079.1:0-121287 GCA_045592085.1 Acutalibacteraceae bacterium
CAGCTTGCGGGCAGGCCGCCCTGCAACGAAATAAGGACAGCCGCAAGGGCTGTCCTTAAACTCACTGTTAAACATTAAATCTGAAAAGAACTACGTCGCCGTCTTTCATAACGTATTCCTTGCCCTCACTGCGGACAAGTCCTTTTTCCTTTGCGGCGGCTATTGAGCCGAGCTCGATAAGGTCCTCATAGGGAATAACCTCTGCTCTGATGAAGCCTCTCTCGAAATCGCTGTGAATCTTACCTGCTGCCTGCGGAGCCTTTGTGCCCTTTGTGATGGTCCACGCTCTGACCTCGGGCTGACCTGCGGTGAGATAAGAAATGAGGCCGAGAAGCGCATAGCTCTTTTTGACAAGAAGGTCGAGACCGCCCGTTTCAACGCCGAGCTCCGCAAGGAAGATTTCTTTTTCCTCCTTATCGAGTGAAGCGATTTCCGCCTCAAGCTCTGCACAGATGGGAAGCACCTCACTGCCCTCTGCGGATGCGATTTCGCAAACCTTTTTGTAGTGAGCGTTATTCTCAAGACCGCCTGCGAAATCACTCTCACTCATATTGCAGGCATAAATAACGGGCTTTGCGGTAAGCAGAGCAACCTCTGAAAGCCATGCTTTTTCGTTATCGTCGCATTCAACGTTTCTTGCAGGCACGTTGTTTTCAAGCTCGGAAAGGAGTCTCTTGAGGAATTCAAGCTCGCCTGCGAGAGATTTGTCACCCTTGAGTGCCTTGGTAACTCTGTCGATTCTGCGCTCAACCATCTCCATATCGGAAAGGATAAGCTCAAGGTTGATTGTTTCAATATCTCTTTCGGGGTCGATTGTTGCGTCAACGTGCACGATATCGTCATCCTCAAAGCAACGGACAACGTGAATAACGGCGTCAACCTCACGGATATGGGAAAGGAATTTGTTGCCGAGGCCTTCGCCCTTCGATGCGCCTCTTACAAGACCTGCGATATCAACGAATTCGATGAATGCAGGGGTGATTTTAACGGGATTATAAAGCTCTGCGAGCTTGTCAAGTCTTTCGTCAGGCACCGAAACAACACCTACGTTGGGCTCGATTGTGCAGAAAGCGTAGTTTGCAGACTGTGCGCCCGCATTTGTGATTGCGTTGAAAAGTGTGCTTTTGCCGACGTTGGGCAGACCTACTATACCGAGTTTCATTTATCTTCGTTCTCCTTAATTTAACTTATTTTGTAATTATAGCACACAGAAAATGTTTTAACAAGGGAGTAATTAAATTTTATTTCACAACATTGTAATTACGGCAAAGCATTCGCAAATAACGGTGATTTATTCTCACACCTTATTGATTCATCAATAAAGATATGATATATTAATAACAATAATAATTCCGAAATCTTACGAAAGCGGTGTGGTTATTTTGAAAAAAGAAAAAGCCAAAGTGATAATCGAAAGCGTTGTTACAACGGTATTTCTCGGATTGCTCATCTATGCGGCATACTCTCTCTGGTACATATTCTACGGCAAGGACAGCGGCGCCGATGTGCACCTCTATACCGTTTTATCAGGCTCTGCTCTGGGTTGGTTTCTCGGAATACTCGTTAATGCGGTATTCAAAAAATCAGGCTGGGTCGGCAAGCTGATTGCTTTTCTCGTCGGCAACGGTGCTTTTCAGGCTCTAATCTGGGGTCTGAATGCAAAGCTCAACCCAACCTGCACCGATAATGACGTTGTTATCATCAAAACCTTCTCCGTTACCTTTGCTGTTTCCGCCGTTGCGCTGCTTGCGGCTTTCATAATCAGAGCAAAGCAAAAATACAAGGTGCTTAACATCATTCTTGCCGCCGTTTATTTCATCGTTTCCTGCGGAGGCTTTTGCGTGATTAACAAAGAAAACATCAAGGCACTCGAATACAAAAAGAACATTAAGTTTGACAGTATCACCGCTGAAGAGATGCTCATAACCGATTCAGAAAAGCAGAAAAGCTCCGATTGGCTTGAAAACAACGTTTTCTCTGCCGACAAAAAATATCCCTTCACCTTCAAGGTTGACGGCGTTGATTTCAACCCTGCCGAATGGGATATTCAGCGCACCCCCTCTGCTACCAAAAACCTTGTGCTCACCAATAAGGCAAAGAATCTTGAGGTAAGGGTTGAAGCCGTTTCCTTCAAAGAAAACGCAACCTGCCAGTGGACGGTTTATATCAAAAACATCGGCACGAGCAATTCGGGAGTTATCAGCGATTTCTATGCGCTCAATTCCTCGTTTGAAACGGGAGATGCAAGACTCTATTATTCAATGGGCAGTGACACTGCGGCAAGCGATTTCTCACTTATTTCAAAGAAACTCAATTCGTTCGCAAAAACGTTTTCAGCCAACGAAGGCAAACCCACCGAAGCATATCTTCCTTATTTCAACGTCAACACCGAAAACGGCGGTATGCTTCTCGGCATCGGCTGGACAGGTCAGTGGACTGCAGATTTCTCCGAATCAAAGGGCGTAACGGAAATCTCCGTAAAGCAGGAGCATCTCAACGCACATCTCCTCCCCGGCGAAGAAATCCGCTCGCCTCTCGTTTCCGTCAGTTTCTATGAAAATTCCAATCCCCTCAAGGGCTTCAACATTTTCAGAAAATGGATAACCGACAGCGTTTATCCCGAAAGCATTACCAAGGGTTACTACACCGTTATGGAGGTTGCAGGCCCGACTTCAACTCGCACCTCCGATGAGATTATTGAAATTCTCAACGGTCTCAACGCATCCGTATATGAAAACACAGACGCTTTCTGGATGGACGCAGGCTGGTACACCTACAATGAAGGCTGGTACGACGGCGTAGGCAACTGGACGGTTGATACCTCAAGATATGACAACGGTATTTCCGAGCTTTCAGCTTATGCGGCAGAAAAGGGTCTGGGTCACGTACTCTGGTACGAGCCCGAAAGAGTTTTCCGCGGCACACAATTCCACACTGTCGGCTCACAGAATGAGCAGTGGCTCATTGACACCGGTGACGATAACGTTATGTGGAACCTCGCAAATGAGGATGCATTCAAATATTACAGCGAATATATTCTCAATTCCCTCAAAGAAAACGGTGTTACGGTTTACCGTCAGGACTTCAACTTTGCTCCGCTTGAATACTGGCAGAAGGCTGATGCGGAATTCTACGGCGGAAGAACGGGTATCTGCGAAAACCACTACGTCACTAACCTTTACAGATTCCTTGATTATCTTCAGAACAACATCGACGGTCTGATTATCGACAACTGCGCTTCGGGCGGCAAGAGACTCGACCTTGAGATGACCTTCCGCAGCATCCCCTTCTGGAGAAGCGATTACAACTGCTCCTACCATTCAAATCTGTTTGATGCGACACAGTCCCAGACCTACGGCGTTTCATTCTGGCTTCCCATTACCGGCTCGGCTCTCTATATGACGGGCGAATATTCAATGAGGTCTGCGGCAATGCCCCTTATGCTTATGGATTTCTTATCAAACACTCAACCCGATTTTGATTACCAGAATGAGCAGCGCAAATTTATGTCAGGCCGCTATTATCCGCTTGAATTCGGCAGCTATGACAACAATAAAATGCACGCCATGCAGTATACAACGCAGGATGCTCTTTCGGGCACTGCACTTATCTATAAGAGAGCAAAGGTTAACGATTCCGAATATACCGTTAAGCTCAACGGACTTGACACCACAAAAACATACAGCATTTACGACATTGACACGCCCGAAAAGATTTACACCAAGACGGGCGAAGAGCTTATGGAGGAAGGTCTGACAATATCTCTTCCCGACGGTGAGAAGGCAATCTTCCTGATGTTCAATGCGAAATAATCCGCCAAATTAACAGCAAAGCACTCCTTGTTTAATCAGGGAGTGCTTTTATTTAATGCAACAAGGTTCTGTAGTTCGAAGCGTGAGAAGTTCTTATATTTACAAATATTTTAAAATTTTTAGTTTACATCCGCATTATGTTTGTTGTATTATATAAAGTGATAAATTATGTATGAAAGGACGTGGAGAAAACGGACGGCAGATTTTCAAGAAGCGAAATGCTTTTCGGTGAGGACTCAACAAAAAAGCTTACAGACTGCAGGGTTATACTTTTCGGTCTCGGCGGTGTCGGGTCATATACGGCTGAAGCTCTTGCGAGATCGGGTATCGGCAATATCACCGTCGTTGACAGCGACTGCGTAGCACCTTCAAACATCAACCGCCAGCTCTGCGCCCTTGTTTCAACCGTCGGGAAAGCAAAGGTCGACGTTATAAAGGAAAGAATTCTCGATATCAATCCCGATTGCAGGGTTACGGCAATCCGGAAATTCTATCTGCCCGAAAATGCGGAGGAATTCTCCCTTGCCGAATATGACTACATCGCCGATGCAATAGATACCGTCAGCGCAAAAATCGACCTTGCAAAAAAATCGCAGGAGCTCGGCATTCCGATTATCTCCTGCATGGGAACAGGCAACAAGTTTGACCCCTCGCTTTTCAGAATCGACGATATCTCAAAAACCTCGGGATGTCCGCTTTGCAGAGTTATGCGCCGTGAACTGAAAAACAGAGGCATAAAGAAGCTCAACGTTGTCTGGTCACCCGAGGAACCTGCAAAACCCCTGCCCTGCGGTGAGGAAAGCGGCAAAAGACAAACTCCGGGCAGCCTGCCTTTCGTACCCGGCGTTGCAGGTCTGATTATGGCAGGAAAAATTATCAGAGATTTAGTTGAAGGATAATATTATGAAGAGATTTATTGCACTTTTGCTTGCCGTCGCCCTGCTTGTTTCTGCGGCGGCGTGCTCGGATAACAAAGGACCGTACGGAGACGATACGTCAACCACGTCGCCGTCATCCCCCAACGAAGGAATTCTGACTCTCGCATATTCGGAAATCGATACTCTCAACCCCTTCACCTGCACAACAACGGCGAATCTTCAGCTTCTTCGCCTTGTTTATGACGGTCTTTTTACTCTCGATAAAAACTATAACCCTGTTGCAACGCTTGCGGAAAGCGGCGAAATCGGTGACAAATCCGTCACCGTTAAGCTCGGCTCTCACAAATTCGGCGACGGCACTCCCGTAAGCGTAACCGACGTCAGGGATTCATTTGAAAAAGCGAAGGCATCGCCTGCCTATGCGGCAAGGCTTGCAAATTTTGAATCCGTCGGAGCATACGAGGGGAATATCGTTGTTTTCAAGCTCATTGCAGACGACCCCTATGCCCTCTCCTGCCTTGATTTTCCGATTATCAAGGGCGGTGCGGATGCCGACCTCGCAACGGGCAGCGGCAGATATATTCCGCGATTCTCGGGCGAAGAAATCTACCTGACGGCAAACACTGCAAAATCAGGCTTTGTGCCCACCTTCAAAACAATCAAGCTCATTCCCGTTCGTGACGAAAACGCAATCATCTCCAATCTTGAAATCGGAAACACAAGCTTTAATTATAATGACCTGAGCAGCGGCACTTACTCAAGAGTCAACGCAAAGACGGTTGAAATGGGCATAAACAACTTCGTTTATCTCGCATTCAACAATTCGAGCGCAGTTTTCTCGGATAAGCTTCTGCGCCGCGCGGTAAACCTCGCAATTGACCGCCAGCAGATTGTTTCAACCGCTTTTCAGGGTCACGCAAGAATCGCATACACTCCCTTTAACCCCGATTGGTACACCGTTGTTACAAAGGATACGGTAATCACCCGTGACAACGCCAAAGCCGCAGAGCTTGTTTCGCAATCGCAGACCGATATCACTTTGCAGGAGGTTGTGCTTCTCGTCAATTCCGAAAACCGCTTCAAACAGGAAACTGCAGAATTCATAAAGGATTATCTTGAATCTATCGGCTTTAAAGTCAACGTCAGAAGGCTCGGCGCCGACTCTCTCTCCTCCGCTTTGAAGGAGGGAAGCTATGACCTTTATATCGGTGAAATCAGGCTTACTCCCAATATGGACCTCTCCCCGATTCTTCTCGGCGGAAGCGCATCCTACGGAATAAGCAATATCAGCGATTCCTCAATGAGATACGCACAGCATCTTTCGGGCAACTGCGAAATTATGGACTTTATCAACACGTTTAATGAGGATTTGCCCATCATTCCCCTTTGCTACAGAAACGCCGCAGTATCCTACACAAACTCTATGCAGGCTGATTTTGCCTGCTGTGACGGCGACGTTTACGCCGATATTCAGAGCTGGAAGCTCAAATAATACTCCGTTGCGTGAATTATTCAATCCGATTTCTGCCATAATATATCCGTATTTTCCAATGAAAGACGGGTGCAGAAATGATAAACGGACATTTACTGAAAAAAGCAATTATCAGCGGTGCGGAGGAAATTGAAAAACATTACGAAAGCGTTGATGCGATTAACGTTTTCCCCGTCCCCGACGGCGATACGGGCACAAACCTCAGCCTGACTCTCGGCGGATGCGCTCAGGCACTTGAAGGCTTCGATTCAGCCTCCGCAGGGAAAACTGCAGATTTTGCGGCAGGCGAGCTTCTGAAAAATGCAAGAGGCAACTCGGGCGTTATCTTTTCGCTGATTTTCAAGGGGTTTGCCCAAAGCATCGGCAGCCTCGACACAATCGATGCAAAAGCCCTTGCAAGAGGTCTTGAAAAAGGCTGTGAGGAGGCATATTCGGCAATCGACAAGCCGACGGAAGGCACGATGCTGACAGTTATCCGTATGGCGGCATCAAAGGCAATCTCCGCCGCAGAAAAGGGTGCCGATACCGAGCTTACCTTTTCCTCCGCAGTTTCGGGTGCAAAAGCCGCACTCAAATCAACCAGAAACCTTTTACCCATACTTAAAAAGAAAGGCATCGTTGATGCAGGGGCACAGGGTCTTGTTTATATACTTGAGGGAATGGCAGGCTGCGTTTCAAGCGAAAACGTAACCGTTGCTGCCCGTAACGATTCCGAAAAAACCGAATATGTTTCGGAATACACCTACTGCACGGAATTCATCATCACAAAAAAATCCGATATCAACGTTGCTGATATCAGACGCTTTCTCAGCGAAATCGGAGACTGTCCTGCCGCCGCAGAGCATTCGGGATTCATCAAGGTTCACGTGCACACAGATTCGCCTCACCTTGCTCTGCAAAAGGGACTTGAATACGGTGAGCTGAGCAGAATCAAAATCGATAATATGAGGCTTCAGGCATCAGCCTCAGGCAAATAAATAATTTCGGGAGATAAAAATGGAACTCAACGCAAGCATCAAATATTTAAAAGGTGTGGGTGAAAAAAGAGCCGCTATGCTGGCAAAGCTCGGCATTTTCACCCTGCGTGACCTGTTGACTTTTTATCCCCGTACATATGAGGACTGGAGCAGAATCACCCCGATAAAGGATGCTCCGATGAATGAAAACGTCTGCATAAAGGCAATTGTCGGTATGCCCTGCCGTGAGCACAGAATCCGCAAGGGAATGACCCTCTACAAAACGGAGGTCACCGACGGTGAAATGCTCCTTGACATTACGTTTTTCAACAACCCATATTCGGCAAAAAAGCTTGAGCAGGGCAAGGAATATCTTTTCTTCGGCAGGATTACGGGCAAGGGTTATTTCCGCTCGATGAACTCCCCCGATTTCGTTGAAACAGACGGCTCGGGCGGTATCAGACCGATTTATCCGCAAACGGCGGGAATGAATTCAAGAGCAATCGAAAAGCTCGTTAAGACCGCATTTGAATACGGCGAAAGAATACCCGACCCCATTCCGCCCGAAATCAGAAACAGCTATTGTCTGATGGAACTGAACGATGCTTTGCGCAACGTTCATTTTCCGCAGAATGAGGATATGCTCTCCGAAGCTCGCAGAAGGCTGATTTTCGAGGAGCTTTTCCTGCTCGAACTCGGTTTGCTGAGAATGAAAACCAAATCAAGGCAGTCAACCGCACTCTCAATGGAAAAGGATTATACGGAGGAATTCCGTTTGCTTCTTCCGTTTGAGCTTACCAACGCACAGAAAAAAGCGATTTCTCAGGCGGCTGCCGATATGCTTCTGGGTACACCGATGAACAGACTTGTTCAGGGTGACGTAGGCTCGGGTAAAACCGCCGTCTGCGCCGCACTCATATATAACTGCGCAAGAAACGGATATCAGAGCGCACTTATGGCTCCGACGGAAGTGCTTGCGATGCAGCATTACAAAACGCTAACTAAATTTTTCGAAGAAACAGATATAACCGTCGCTCTGCTTACGGGCTCAACACCTGCGGCGGAGAAAAAAAGAATCAAGGCTTCGCTCAAATCGGGCGAAACCGACCTTGTTATCGGCACTCACGCATTGATTCAAAAGGACGTTGAATTCGAATCGCTTGCTCTTTGCGTAACCGATGAGCAGCACCGCTTCGGCGTCAACCAACGCAATTCACTGCACTCAAAGGGTAAGAATCCGCACACACTCGTTATGTCGGCAACACCGATTCCGAGGACACTTGCCCTCATCATTTACGGCGACCTTGACCTGAGCATTCTTGACGAAATGCCCAAGGGCAGACAGAAAACCGAAACATATCTCGTTACCCCCGAAATCCGTGAAAGAGCCTACGGCTACGTCAAAAAGCATCTTTGCGAAGGCAGGCAGGGTTATATCGTCTGTCCCCTTGTTGAGGAGGGCGAAGCCTCCGAAATGACCGCCGCAAACGAACTTTTCAAAGAGCTTTCCGACGGCTTCTTCAAGGGCTTTAAGCTCGGTCTGCTTCACGGAAAAATGAAATCCGCCGATAAAAAAGCGGTTATGGATGCTTTTTCGTCAGGCGAAATTCAGCTTCTTGTTTCAACAACGGTTATTGAGGTCGGCATCGACGTGCCGAATGCGGTGATTATGGTTATTGAAAACGCGGAAAGATTCGGTCTTTCACAGCTTCATCAGCTTCGCGGAAGAATCGGCAGAGGCACTGAAAAATCCACCTGCATTCTTATTTCCGAAGCGGAGGAAAGCGAAAGACTCGGTGTCCTTGCATCAACAACCGACGGCTTTAAAATTGCAGACGAGGACCTGCGTCTGCGAGGTCCCGGCGATTTCTTCGGCTCAAGGCAGCACGGTCTGCCCGAAATGAAAATTGCAAATATGATGACCGACGGCGAAGCTATCCGTGAAGCCCATGCCGCCGCTGAAAATCTGCTGACAAAAAACCCCGCCCTTTCGGGCGAGGAATATGCTTTGCTGCGAAATGCGGTAAACAGACTGTTTTCGGGCGGCTCAATGAACTGACACCGTTTCAACACTCTGCTTATCCGTTGGCAGGATTCTGTATTCATTCATTTCCTTATCAACCATCGTTATGATAAGCTCGGGAAGAATCTCGTGAATCCTTCCTATAAAGCCGCTGCTCCCCTCCTCGGGAAAACCCGTTATGAGGTTGACAACGCCAAGCTTTTTCGACGCAACAGCCACAACCAATGCAGGGCTGTTATTGAAATAAACGTTCATTCTTGCATTAAATCTGCCTGCGCATTCAAAAAGAGTTTCTAGCGCACCGCCTTCATTGGCATTCAGACCGTTGCTTTCCCTGAAAACGCTCAGGACAACAAGCGGCAGACCCTGCTGACGGGCAATTCGTGCGCCTGCCTCAATCAGCCTTGCGCAGGATTCCTGGGGAGTTACGCATACGGCAACACACGGGTGTTTGCTTTTATTATCCAACGTACTCATCCTTTCCGAAGATGTATATCAAAAATACGGTGTTTTTCATTCCGTTGTTATTTTACACCTCAATTGTTGACAACAGGAGAAAAAATGATTACCCGTTTGTAAACAATATATAACCGACACAATTTGTACTATTCCGATATGAAACATATTAAAAATCTTACCGTCAGAGCCATTCTTGCGGCTGCAATCTGCGTGATTGCTCCGATATGCATTCCCACGGGCTCCGTACCCGTTACGGCGGCAACGCTGATAATTTTTATAATTTCCGCTTGTACCGATGTCTCGTTTTCACTGCCTGCCGTTTTGCTCTATATCGCACTCGGTGCATTCGGGCTCCCCGTTTTCTCGGGATTTTCAGGCGGCTTTCACATTGTTGCAGGCGTTACGGGCGGATTCATCCTCGGCTATATCCCCTGCACCTGCGCAATCAGCCTGATTTGCTCAAAATTCAGCGAAAAGAAGTTCGCTTTTCCGCTTTCAATGCTTCTCGGCACTCTGATATGCTATATCTGCGGCACGGCGTGGCACTGCTTCGTTACCGACAGCACGCTTATACCGTCTGCGGCGGTATGCATCCTGCCGTTTATCCCCGGCGATATAATCAAAATTGCGGCGGCATCGGCAATCTCAATTTCTCTCAGACCGAGGCTCAGAAGTATAATCAAATGACCGTTGAATACCAAGCAACAATATGATAGAATATAAATGATTAAAATAAAGAAAGGTGATTTGAATGGCAATTCTCAGAACAGAATACAGTATACCGTCCAAAACAGGTCTTGCGGATATTTTTGCGAGATGCTGGGCACCGTCGGAGGAGGACCCCGTTGCAATCGTTCAGATTGCTCACGGTATGGCTGAACACGGCGAAAGATACGAGGATTTTGCAAAATATCTTTGTTCGAAAGGATTTGCCGTTATTGCCGACGACCATATCGGCCACGGAAAATCCGTCAAAAACAATTCCGACCTCGGATATTTCGGAGAAAGCGACGGTTGGGATGCCTTCGTTGAGGACGAAAAGGCAATCACGGATATGATTTGCGAAGAATATCCCGACACTCCCGTTATTTTCTTCGGTCACAGTATGGGCTCGTTCATTGCAAGAGAATATCTGCGCCGCTACGGTGATGACGAAAGAATCGCAGGCGGTGTTATCTGCGGCACAAGCGGAAAGAATCCCGCATCGGCAATCGCAATCAACCTTGCAGGCGGAATCGCCAAGGCAAAGGGCAGCCGCCACAGAAGCGAATTCATCAACAAAATGGCCTTCGGAGCCTACAATAAAAGATGCGAGGGTGAAACCGCCTTCGACTGGCTCTCAACCGATAAAGAGCAAGTTAAGCAGTATCTCGACGATGACTTCTGCGGATTCCTTTTCACCGCCGCAGGCTACAGAGACCTTTTCACGATTCTGACCGTTGTTTCGGGCAAATCCTGGTATGAAAGAATGCCCAAAGACCTGCCTCTGCTCGTCATTTCGGGCGAAGATGACCCCGTAGGTAATTACGGCAAAGGCATCAAGCAGGTTTATAACGACCTTAAGCTCGCAGGCTCAAAGGACGTAACACTCAAACTCTATGCAGGTATGCGCCATGAAATTCTCAACGAGAGAAAAAAAGAGACCGTCTACGAGGATATCGCCGCCTGGATGCTCGGAAAAATCAAATAATTATCATAAAAAATCTCCCTGACAGCAAAAACTGTCGGGGAGATTTCATTATAAAACTGATTATTCTGTTTCGCCGTTTCCTTCAGAGCCTGTATCGGAGGAAGGCTCCTGCTCTGTGGGGGTCTGCTCGGTAGGAGTCTGCTCTGTTGGAGTCTGCTCCTGAGTTACGGGTTCGGTTTCTGAGGGTTGAGGCTCCGTCGGAGTCTCTGTAGGCTCGTCGGTAGGCTCTTGTGTCGGTTTTTGAGTGGGCTTCTGTGTCGGCTTCGGCTTTCTGGTTGAGCTTTCTTCCTCTTCGGTGGTTGATTCCTCCGTAGTTTCGGAAGGAAGAGTGATGGTCATCATCGGCTCGGTAATCGAGCTTGTCGGATTGTTGCCAAAATCATATGTAGGCACTTCACTCGTTGTTGTAGTATCGTCTTCCTTACCCTTGCCGTCGAAAAGCACTGATTTAATAATAAACGCGGTAACTGCAATAATCGCAAGGCAAAGAACAACAATGCCCGTGATTCTGAGTATCTTCATTTTATCAATCGGCTTGATATGAGCTCTCGCATCTGCGTTTGCATAGGGCGAAACCGCATTTTCTTCATCAACGGGTTGATTGCCGCCGTAGCTGTGACGGTATTCCTCCTCGTAGCTTGTTTCATCCTCGCCCATCATTGCAGCCGCAATGGGAGCAAAGATTGCCGCCTCCTCAACGGAAAGGAATGCCGAGATAACCGTAATGTTATCCTTGCCGCCTCTTTCAAGTGCAAGACGCATAAGCTTGCCGACTGCATCCTGTGAGCTTTCGGCACTTGAAAGGACACCCGTAATATCATCATCGCTGACCATATCCGTCAGACCGTCACTGCAAATAAGAATAACGTCGCCGTTATCAACGTCGTCAATAACGCTGATGTTGGGTGAAAGGTTTGCTTCCTCGGGAAAAACACCGAGGTGACGGGTCAGTCTTTTTGCATCGGGAATATTTCCGATGCTCTCAAGCATCGCTTCGCCTGCATCAACTATCGTCTGGGCGTGGGTATGGTCAAAGCTGATTTGTTCAAGAATACCCTTTGAATAATGATAAATACGCGAATCGCCGATATTTACGCAATAAAACTTACCCTTTACAGCATAAACTGCCGCAAGAGTTGTGCCCATACGCTCGCCTCTGGCGGTTATTTCATCGCAGATACGGGTGTTTGACTCAACGAGGCTGTTTGAAATGGCGAAACTGAAATCCTCGCCGCTTTCATAGACGTTTGTCGCCTGGGAAGCAATCGTCTGTGCCGCAATACCCGAAGCGATATCGCCGTAGCTTTCGCCGCCCATACCGTCGCATACCGCAAGGTGAAACGGCTCATTCATATTCTGAACGAAAGCCGAGCCTTTTTTGAGGTCACCCGTTGAGGTGAGTCTGCCGTTGAGGCTGTAGTTATCTTCATTTTCTCTTCTGACTCGCCCTGCGTGCGTTACGGCGCACACATTGGCTCTGATTTTTTTCATATTGTCCCCCGAAAAAAATTAATTAAAGAATACCCTCTGCCTTTGCCCAATCGTGGAATACTTCGATTGATCTGAGTCTTGCAGGACCGAGGTTATGAGAGCCTCTTGTATGCCATTCCATATTGACGCCCTGGAGCTTGCAAAGATACTTTGCGCTCGCATTGAAGCCCGAATCGATGGCATTATCAAGAAGGATGATGTGCTGATGTGTTCTCTTTGCAGCTTCAAGGTCACCCTTTACAAACTCATCCCACATCTTTACGAAAAGACCTGCACCGCAGGAAGTGGGGGTTGCAATAACGCCTCTTGCACCTGCAACGTAAGCATCATAAAGGAAGGGAATGTTTGCCTGAAGAACGTTTGAATCGCCCTGAACGGCTATCTTTGCCATAATCTCGGGCATCTTGCAGGTTGTATCCTTGATACCCTTGAACTTGCCTGTTTCAACAAGCTTGCCGTAGGTTACGGAATCCATAAGGTGGGGCTGGAGACCGGGGAATTCATAGAGAATGATGGGAAGCTCTGTGTGAGAAGCAAGCTCTGTGAGATAGTCATACTGTGTTGCGGGCTTATCGCACATACCCTTTGTTACGAAAACAAGACCGCTGACGCCCTGTGCCTCAAGCTTCTTCATTTCTTCAACCTGGTCGTTGAAACCGACCTGAAGGTTAGCGGTTGCATAAACAGGCACACCGTTTGAATTCTTAACTGCAAGACCTGCGCAGGTGATTCTTTCTTCGGGAGTGAGCTCCATCATTTCAGATGAGCCGCAAACCGCAAAAAGATGCTGGGGCTTGTAAGCAGCCTGCCATGCGACATATTCTTCATATGCCCTATAATCGACGCTTCTGTCCCATTTGAAGGGAGTGAGGAGCAGAGAATAAACACCTGAATATTCGTTGTACTGTGACATAGTTTTACACCTTCCGATATAAATTTTTCGTTCTTACCGATTCAGACCGATAACAACTCATTATAAATCACTTTGAATTATATACCCTATAAACTTAAAAATCAATATCAAGTTTATTAATAATGTTCAAAATTTTCCTTAAGATTCCGTTTTGCTTGACAAGATACGCAATTTGCAATAGAATATGTCGGTAAAATCAAAATCGGAGAATTAAAATGATGGAAAACAAGAAAAACAGTTTCTTTCTTAATATGGCAAGACTTGCCCTGCCGATTGCTCTTCAGCAGCTGCTTGTTTCGTGTGCGCAGCTTGTTGATACCGCAATGGTTACAAGCCTCGGCAACGTTACGGTTTCGGCTGTCGGCGTTTCGTCGAGATGGATTTTTCTGATGAATCTTTTTTATTTCGGCATTTCATCGGGCTCGGCGGCACTTATTTCGCAGTATTGGGGTGCAAAAGAAAAAAGCAACATACGCAAAACCTGCGGTGCCGCAATGATAATGAGCCTTGCCGTTGCGGTTATTTTCTGCTTTGCGATGGCGTGCTTCCCCGAGCAGCTTATCCGGGTTTTCACAAGTGAAGTTCCCGTTATCAAAGAAGCGGCAAAATATATGCGCATCGTTGCGTTTATGGGCATTTTCTCCGCCTTCAATCAGATTGCCTGCACCGTTCTCAGGGCAACCGAAAAGGTCAACCCTCCCCTCTATTCTTCAATTGCCGCCGTTGCGGTCAACACGGTGCTCAACTATATTCTCATCTTCGGCAAACTCGGTTTGCCTGCGCTCGGAATAAAAGGTGCGGCTCTCGCTTCGCTGATTTCCGCAGTTGTGCAGGCAGTAATCCTTGTTTTCGTAATGTGCACGTCGAAGGAGGTTTTCAAAGCTCCCATAAAAGAATTCCTTGACCTCAGCCGTGAGTTTATAAAGAAATTCGTTGTTGTTTGTATGCCCGTTGTGTTCAACGAGGGAATCTGGGCAATCGGTACGAATATCTACGCAATGGTATTTGCAAGGCAGGGCAGCGAAAGCTACGCAGGCTACACGATTTTCAGCTCAATAGAGCAGGTTGCGTTCGTTTTCTTCGTCGGTATATGCCACGCTTGCTCGATAATGACGGGCAAAACAATCGGCGAAGGAAAAGAAAACGAAGCCTACAAGCTCGCAAAAAAATTCGTCATTATGACTCCCATTGTCGGCATAATTACGGGCAGTGTTCTTGCCGTTTTCAGAGAGCCGCTGCTCTCGCTTCTCAATATCGAAACGCAGGCAGCGTTTGACCTCGCCTCAAAGCTCGTGCTTATCTACTGTCTCTGGCTTCCGATAAGAAACATTCCGTATACGCTAATCGTCGGCACCTTCAGAGCGGGCGGTGACACGAAAATCGGCATTTTTTACGACTGTATATCAATGTACGTAATCGCCATTCCGCTGGTGGTTTACCTCGGAATGTTTGCAAAGGTCGAATTCCATTATCTGCTCATCGCAATGTATCTCGGTGAGGATTTGCTGAAAGCAATACTCAGCCTTTACAGATTCAAAAGCAAAAAATGGATTAAAAATCTGACAGACAAAAAATCATAAAAAAGAAAAGACAACCTCGGAAATCACCGTTCCGTAAGGTTGTCTTTTTGATTTATATTTCAGAATAGAGAATCAATTCGGAATAAAGTGCCGACGGAATATCAACGGCAATTCCGTTTGAGCTCAGCTCCCTGCCCGAAACGGTAAAACTCTCGCCGCAATTATCGAGATAAACCGTATACTGCTTCGATTTATCCGCACCCCTTGCACGGAAAACAACTGTTTTTTCGCCCGAATTGACAAGCGACATAACGGTTGCCGCACCCTTTGTTTTATCGGGTGATGCGATTTCGAGAATCATTACTCCGTCCTTCTTTGCCTTTTCGGTTTCGGGAGTATGGTGATAAACAAGCGACTCGGCAAGGAAGGGTCTGATGAATTTCTTATAAAGTCTGACGCTGTGTCTGACAAACTCCGCTTGGCTCTCGTTCATCGGTGCATCAAACGGCGCAATAACGTTGAGCGTCATATGGGTCAGCATGGTATTTCTCATCTGGATACCGAGCGAACCGTAGGTATGGCAGCCCATACCTGCAAAAAGACGGTCAACTCTTTCAGGCGGCAGAGCCATAGTCATTCCGTTGGTGATATAAACCGATTCGGGAGCGCACTGACAATCCGAAACCCAGGTGTGATTGAAGGACTTCATAATTCCGAGGTCGGTGCGTCCTCCGCCGCCTGCACAGTTTTCAAAAATCACGTCGGGAAAACGCTTTTTGAGATTTGTATACATCTTATATACTGCATTGAAATGGCGGAGATTGAGGCATTCGGGATATCCGCAACCCGTATCACGCATATTGAAATATTCGGTATAGTCCGTGTTATAATCCACTCGGAGAAGGTCGAGACGGTATTCCGTAATGATTCTTGCGAGCTCGTCCTCCGCCCATTTCGCCGCTTCGGGCACAGTGAAATCAAGGAATCGCCTTGCCTGTTCACCGAAAACGTTATTTGCAAGCCATTCGGGATGCTTTTCCCTTGCTTCGCACAAATCGCCGAGGCTTTCGATATCGACCCACAGACCGAATTTCATTCCCTTTTCATGGCAGTAGTCAACGATTTCTCTGATTCCGTCGGGATATCTGTCCGCATCGGGGATATTTCTGCCGTTATAATCACCCCAACGGGTTTGCTCACCCGGAGGACAGACCCAGCCTGCATCAACGATAAAAACCTCTGCGCCAAGGTCGGCAAAGCGGTCAATGAAAACCTTTGTCGATTCGACGCCCATATCGTGCTCCGCACCCATTCCTGCGCCGACAAGGGCTTCTCTGCCGTCGGCTTCGGGCATATTCAGAACGGTTTTTCTGATATGTGAATGCATCTGATTGACGGCGCAATCAAAACCGCCGTCTGCAAGACCGATATGCACCTCGGGAGATGAGAAGGTTTCCTTCGGAGCAAGAGCATACATGGGATTATGTGAGGTAATCTCCGCTTTAAATGAAAGGTAGGAATCGCAGTCAGGCTGTGCATTGAGGTCAAGAGTGAATCTGCAGCCGCCGCTCCAACCAAGCTGGGCAAACCAGATTTTACCCGTAAGATTGTTTCTTATAAAAACAAGCGGATGACGGAAACGGTCCTTACCGAAGCGTGTTTCGATAGCTGTCACGCCGTTTGTCAGCCTATGCCAATTGAAAAAGCCCTCTTTGCCCCATTTATCGCTTTCAAAATAACCGAGAGAATAGATTTCATCGGCTCTGTCATCATAGCCGAGCCTGCCTTTATCAAGCGATTCCATACCGCCCGAAATGACGCTGAGCCTGCTGATATTCAGATAATTATCGGAAAGATTTTCGATTTCAATTCTTCTGGTAAACATTGAAGTGCCGTCAAGCAGGGTTATAACCCTGATTCTGACAGGCTTCACTCTGCTTTCAAGAGTCAGGACGGAAAGCTCGCCGTTTTCGGTTTTCTCCGTTTCAAAGCCTATGAATTCAAGGTTAAAATCAAGGCTGACACCGTCAATCTCAACGTTAAAAGCAAACGGCTCCGTGAATCTTCTTCTGTCAAGTCTGCTCGGGAATCCCGAAAGCACGTTAAGCGGATAGCCTGCAGAATTCCATCCGCAGGAAACCAGCGAGCCGTTATAAAACTGCTCCTCATAAACCGTCTGATTCGTTCTGTAGCAAAAAACAGGGTTATTCCCCTGCTGATAATAAGTTTCGCAATAATTATCCACGTTGATTCCCCTTTCTTTAAAAGGATATACATTTAAGATATATCATAAGCCGATGCTTGTCAATCATTTTTCGACCGATTGTCAACCCCGAAAACAGGAAAATAATCTATACAATAATTCAATTTTGTCTGTTTTTTCGATTATTTTCGGAACTTTTGGTGATTTTGTCTGTTTACTTAAAGGGACAAAATAGTTTAGAATACTCCGCGGACGTAAAAAAGAAATAAAACGGGAGACAAGTTTTAACTATGGATAACCAGAGAGTTGCTGAACTCAAAAAGTTCTATGAACAGTTCCACACTGTCAGAGACCTCATCGACATCAGTGCCGAAAGATTCGCTGACAAGCCCTTCATCAAATACCTCAACAGCAACGATGAAATCGTTGAAAAGAGCTTCATCGACCTTCGTGACAACAGCCTTGCAATCTGCAGATACATCCGCTCGGTCTGCCCCGAAAGAATGCACGTAGGCATCATCGGCAAAACCTCGTACGAATATATCACCGCAATGACGGGTGCACTTGTAAGCGGTAACGTTTTCGTTCCCTTTGCACCCAACATCACTGTTGAAGAAGGCGTTGAGCTTTTCGAGCAGGGCGATATCGAGGCTCTCTTCTACGAAGATGCATTTGCAGAAACCGCAAAGGCAATTGCAGAGAAATACGGTAAGCTCAAGGTGCTTGTAAATATGGGCAACGCCGATTGGTTTGCCGATATCTATGCAAAGTACGGCGACGATTCCGAATATGCTTCACTTTCGGAAATCGAGCTCAACCCCGACGATTGCGCAACAATCATTTACACATCGGGCACAACGGGCAAGAGAAAGGGCGTTATGCTCTCCTCAACAAACCTTATCGCAAACATCACCTACACAGAGTTCGAGCAGGGAGACGAGGTTCTTCTTTCAGTTCTTCCCATGCATCATATTTTCTGCTTCACAAGCGACTATTTCAAGTCTCTTCTTGAAGGCTTCACGGTCTGCCTCAACGGCGACATCAGCAACATAGCAAAGAATCTCGCAATTTTCCAGCCCACAACAATGCGAATGGTTCCCATGATTGCTGAAACTCTCATCAGAAAAATCAACATTCTTCATAAAAGATTCCCCCAGCTTTCATACAGAGAAGCTGCCGAAAAGGTTTTCGGCAAAAATATCAGCTGGATTGCTGTCGGCGGCGCATACGTTGCCCCCAGCCTTATCGATGAATACGAAAAGCACGGCATTATTCTCCGTCAGGGCTACGGTATGAGCGAGACTGCTCCCAAGGTTACAACCGGCGATAACAGCAACAACCACAAGCATTCAAGCGGCAAGCTTATGAAGAGCATTTTCGACGTAAGAATCGTTAACGGCGAAATTCAGGTCAAGGGCAAGTCAGTTATGATGGGTTACTACAAAATGCCCGAAGAAACAGCCGCAGCATTCACAGAGGACGGCTATCTCAAGACAGGCGACCTCGGCAGAATCAGCGATGACGGCGAGCATCTTTACGTTACCGGCAGAATCAAGAATCTCATCATTCTCTCAAACGGAGAAAACGTTTCTCCCGAAGAAATCGAGAAGAAGTTTGCCGACGAAAAGGTTGTCAAAGAAATCGTCGTAAGCATCCATAACGACAGAATCGTTGCAGAAATCTTCCCCGATGCCGATATGGTAGCGGCTCTCGGAATTGAAAATCTTGAAGAATACCTTCAGGGTAAGATTGACGAAGCCAACAAGGGTGTTAAGCCTGAGATGGAAATCGCTTATCTCAGAATCAGAGAAGTTCCGTTCCCGAAAACTTCAACAGGTAAGATCAGAAGACAGACGGTAACTTATTAATTAACGAGGATATAATTGAAAGGATGGAAATAAATATGTTTGAAAAGATTGTTGACATTATTCTCAACTACGTTGAGCCCGACGAGGCAGTAACTCCCGAAACCAGCATCAAGCGCGGTCTTTGCCTCTCATCATTCGACCTTGTTTGCCTCAGCGACGAAATTTACACTGAATTCGGCGTCACTCTCAATGCTGAAGATTTCAGAGACTGCGACACAGTAGGTAAGCTTGTTACTCACGTGGAAGGCGCTGTAAAATAAAATATAATAACAACATAGCAAAAAGCAGACAGCACGTTGTACTGTCTGCTCTTTTTTATTTCGCATTCATATAGTGATGGTTAACGTCTGCCGCTCCGTCCGAGCCGACTGTTATCAGCGTACCGCCGACAAGTCCGTCGGTATAGTAGCTGCCGTAGCCTGTTTTGAGAGCATAGCTGAGTCTGATTCCGTCATAAACAATTCTGAAATCGTTTGCGTGGTCGTGACCGACAAGCATATTCTTCGTGCTTCCGAGCTCCTTGCAAACTCCGAAGAAGCCGTTATTAACGGGTGAACTGCAAACGTCCTCACCGCGCACACCGACTGCATCGGGTGCAAGCTCGGGGGCAAGAGCTCCAATTTCGTTGCTGCCGTAAGCCGATACCCACGCATCCTTATATTCGCAAACGGGAATGTGCATAATAACGGTGCTCTCAACGGTTTTGCCTTCAATCTCGGAAATGCCCTTGACAGCCCATTTATACCACTCAATCTGATTATCCCAAAGATGGTCGTAGCCGCCAACGGTTGAGCCGTCCTCAAGAATAAAATCACCGTTGTTGTGAGTATCCACCATAAACAGAGTATGGATGATTTTACCGTTTTCGGTGATATTTATGATATAGTTGCCGTATCCCATATCCTCGGGGCCGAATTCAAAAAGGCAGTTTTCAGCCTCGCTGAGAAGATATGCCGCCCAGAATTCACTTATCAGGCACTGACCGTCGTGATTGCCCATAACGGGTGCCCAGGGAATTCCGTAGGAATCAACCTGCTTTATAAGCCTGATATACGCAATCGTGCCCCATGCGTTATCGCCCGTCAGGGTGATGAGGTCGGGGTCGGTTTCTCTGATAAGCTCGTCAATCATCTCTTCGGTTTTCACACCGCGTTCTTCAAAAACCAGATCGTCCTTAAGCTGAACGTCGGCAAGGTTGAGGATAACGAAGTCCTCGTCGGGGTCTTTTTCGATTTCGGCGCAGTAATCGGCCGTGAATTTGTCCGTTGCCGCCCATTCGGTAAAGAAAGCAGCCTCGCCGAAATGAGTAACGTAAGCCGTTACGGGTGAAAGAATCTGAAAAAATGAGAGAAAGAAAGCTAAAACAAGTTTGACAGTTGCCATATCGCACCTCCGGATATTCTGTATTTTTAAATTATACCCCCAAAACGAAAAACTGTCAACATAGATAAAAACGGCCATACCGTTTGGTACAGCCGTTTGTTGTTTGTATTGACATTCATATCGCCGTCACGGGGTTAGGTTCGGGTTTCTGTGGCGGATGAGATGTGCGTTTTCTTCGGATGAACGCGTATACAGATACGCGGAAAACGAAAAAACGTTCATATCGCCGTCACGGAAATCCGAATTATTCGGGAATGCCGTAATTTTCGATGACGTAGTCCATATCCTTATCGCCTCTGCCCGAGAGGTTGATGAGCACTGAGCCGTGATCCATCTGCTTGGCAAGCTTCATACCGAAAGCAACTGCGTGGGAGCTTTCGATTGCGGGGATGATACCCTCAAGGCGTGAAAGCTTATAGAATGCGTCGATGGTTTCTTCATCGTTGATAACGTCATACTTAACTCTGCCGATTTCCTGAAGGAATGCGTGTTCGGGGCCCGATGAGGGATAGTCAAGACCGCTGGCTACAGAATAAACGGGTGCGGGCTCGCCGTTTTCATCCTTGAGCATAATGCTGTTAAAGCCGTGCATAACGCCCTCTGTGCCGTACTTAAGGCTTGCGGCGTGGTCACCGAGCTTGGGACCTCTGCCGAGAGGCTCAACGCCGTAGATATCAACGGGGTCATTGAGGAAACCTGCAAAAAGACCTGCAGCATTCGAGCCGCCGCCTACGCAGGCGACGATTGCGCTGGGCAGATGACCCGTCATTTCAATAAACTGGTCTCTTGCCTCGATGCCGACAACGCTCTGGAAATCTCTGACCATCATCGGGAAGGGATGGGGGCCAAGCACCGAGCCGATGCAGTAAATTGAATCCTTATATTCCTTGCTGTATGCATCAAAAGCGGCGTCAACAGCCTCCTTGAGAGTCCGCAGACCGTGGGTAACCTCAACAACGTTTGCACCGAGAATCTTCATTCTTGCAACGTTGGGAGCCTGCTTTTTGATATCAACGGAGCCCATATAAATATCGCATTCAAGGCCGAAATAAGCCGCTGCGGTTGCGAGAGCAACGCCGTGCTGACCTGCGCCTGTTTCAGCGATAACCTTTTTCTTGCCCATATACTTTGCAAGAAGAGCCTCACCCATACAGTGATTGAGCTTGTGCGCACCCGAGTGATTGAGGGCGTCACGCTTTGCATAAAGCTGCACCTTGCCGCCGAGAGAATCTGAAAGTCTCTCAAGATGAGTAACGGGAGTGGGTCTGCCCTGGAATTCCTTTCTGATTCTGCGAAGCTCTGCAATAAACTTTCTTGACTGGCAGATTGAATAATAAGCCTCTGTGATTTCAGCCATTGCAGCCTTGAGCTTATCATCAATAAATACGCCGCCGTATTTGCCGAAATATCCGTTTGCATCGGGATAATTGTTAAAATATGTGTCAAAATCGATACCGTTAATTTTCATTGTTTTTTCCTCCGAATAAATAAAATAGTGAGATTTTTGTTTGAATTAAAAGCCAAGCCTCACCATCGTTTGGTCAACAAAAACATAGCTATCACCTTTACTTAAAAATAAAAAAACGCCCTCGACAGAATTTCTGTCAAGGACGAATAAAAGCTTATCCGTGGTGCCACCTTGATTCGCGGCTGTGCCGCGCACTTTGCGGAATACAAGCATATTCCCGACAACTGACGCGTGTCAGACGTTGCAGAATACTTTGCCCGAAGCATTTCACTGCACCCTCAGCGGCCCATTTGATGAACTGTTTTTCGCCCGATTCTCAGCAACACGGACTCTCTGTAGAAGCTTTTTTCACCTTTACTCCCGCCTCAACGGTTTAGTTAAGTTTAGCACAGTATTTTTGCCTTGTCAACAATTTTAATCAAATTTTCATCAGGAAAATACTGCCGCAAAAACTGACACACAAAATTTTTACCGGAATATAATGATAACAAACGGACAGGCGATTTGAAATTTTTTGCTCCCCGGATTCAAATCTGCGTTTATTTCCCGAAAAAACTGTTCAAACTATAACTGCAAACATTACTTTACGGAGAGTGATTTTCGTGACCGTTAAACGGGGAGAAATTTATTATGCCGATTTAAGTCCCGTAATCGGCTCGGAGCAAGGCGGCACAAGACCCGTTCTGATTGTTCAGAATGACGTCGGCAACAAATTCAGCCCGACGGTTATTGCTGCGGCAATTACAAGCCAGAGATTCAAAACAAGCCTACCTACCCACATAAAAGTCAACGCAGACGGCTGCGGTCTTGCCAAGGATTCAATCGTTTTGCTTGAGCAGGTGCGAACCCTTGACAAAAAACGTCTCAGAGAAAAAATGGGCATACTCGATGATACCGATATGCTTCGGGTTGACAGAGCTCTTTCGGTCAGCCTCGGTATTATGGCTGAATAATTCCAATATCACAAAACAGAATCGGTCTGCAACGGAATTTCTTCTTTTGCAGGCTTTTTCTGTTGATTACCGCAATCTGTTATGATATAATCAAAAATGCCAGATAAAACAGAAAAGGCAGGTTGAAATTATGGATAAAAAGCTCTATATTCTTACATACGAACACGGCGGCTATGTACTCTGGGGCGACGTCGTGAAACCCCGATTGAAAAAAATCTTTGAATGGATGGAAAAATACCCGAAGCTGAAAATCGGTCTTGACTATGAATCCTTCACTTTTGATGAATTTTCAAGATGCGACCCCGAAATCGTCGATATGATATCGGAGCTTCTGAAGAAATATCCCGACAGAGTAGGTCTGGGTGCCACTACCTACGGTCAGCCGCTTTCGCTTACCATATCCGAAGAATCAAATGCACGCCAGCTCACCTACGCCGTCAAAACAAACAAGGAGTTTTTCGGAATTACTCCCAACGTTTATGCCATTTCGGAATTCGCGCTCAACAACCAGACTCCCCAGCTCATCAAAAACTGCGGATACGATGCGGCTATTCTCCGCTCACACGTTATGGGCTACGGCTATCCCCGTACCTTCGATTCAGCCTGGGGCAGATGGATAGGTAAAGACGGCACTGAAATTCCTGCCGTACCTACCTATGACAAGCAGGGTCGCGGCTTTAACTGCACAACGGTTGATAACTGGATTCTCTCCCGCTGGCCTAAGGATACTAAAATATCCCTTGATGATTTTGAGGAGATGTTTGAGAAATACTCCCCTCTTCTTGCTTCAAGATACGACGACCTTTGCCAGGACGTTGAAGAAGGCATTGCCTACGCCGAAACAAAGGATAACGTTGAATATCTTCTTCTCGAAGACATTCCCGAGCTTTACGGCGAGGCAAAGGACGAGCTTGCAACAACAGACAATGATTTCCACGTTCAGATGCCCTGGGGCTACTGCGGAAACGAAATCTTCAACGGCGTGAGAAAATCCGAGGTTGCCTGCGTTCAGGCAGAAATCCTCAACGCCTTTGCGGTTATGCTCGGCGGTGCGGAGCAGAGAGAAAAGCTTGACGAAGCCTGGAAATATGCTCTTGTTGCACAGCATCACGACGTTACAATCTGCGGTCTGCTCGACCTTGCAAGAAGATTTATCCCCTCCTCACTTTCGGCTTCCGATTATGTTAAAGCAGAATCACTCAAGGTCATAGCCGAAAAGCTCGCTTCACCCGATGGCGAATCCGTGCTTGCTGTTAACACAAATTCCTTTGAGATTGACGAATGGGTTGATTTCGACGGCAAAAAGCTCCGCATCAAGCTCGCACCGTTAACCGCCGCAGTGATTGAAGAATCAGAAGAAAAATACGCCTTTTCGTGGGACGGTGAGCAGGAGATTCTTTCCACTCCGTTCTATAAAATCAAGCTTACGGATTGCGGCATTGCTTACATAGACACTGCCGACGGCAGAATCGTTGACAACGGCAACGAAAAACTTTTCAGCGCTTATATTGATGATGAGCTCTGCTTCTCCGACGGCAAATGGACGGTCACCACAGACGCTTGCTCCGCTTTTGCGGTTTATGAAGGCAAAATCGGCTCCGTACCCTTTAAATTCGAAATGAGCCTCAACGGCAACAATCCGAGAATCGATTGCAGAACGGAATTCGAAGTCCGCGGTGAGCACATCGGTAAGCTCGGTGAAAAAATGGGTCTCAAGAAGTCTCTTACGGTTGAGGGTCATATGCACGAGAGCAAGCTCTGCCTCAACCTCAACCTCTGCCTTGACGGAAACCGCAGAATGGTGCGTGATCTTCCCTATTCAATCTCCGACTGGAGCGGCGACATCAGGGTTACGGAGGATTACTGGTACAAAGAGGACCTCATTCTCATTGACAAAACCGTCAGCCCCGAGGAATCCTTCAGAAATTCCACACAGTTCAACGGCATTTACTGGCTTGCTATGCGTGACGGCAAAAAAGGTCTTGCAGTTATGAACAGAGGCTGTATGGGTGCCGCCGTTAACGGTAACCGTCTTTCCATGCCGCTTGTTTACGCAAACTCATATATGTGCGGAACAAAAATGCTTGACGGAATTTATGACGATGAATTCTCACTTATGCCGTTTGATGCTTCGTTAAGCGATTCACAGCTTCACAAAAAAGCTCTTGCATATGCATATCAGCCTGCAGTTATCCGCATTGAAAAGGGCAACGGTACTCTCCCGTCATTCACTGCGGCAAAGCTTGAAGCAAACGGAGGAGAGGTTATCCTCACCACCGTATATCCCGAAAACGGCGAATTGCTTGCACGTTTCTGCAATTATTCCGATTCCGATGCCGTTGCTGATTTCTCAAGTGCCGTTGGCACCGTTTGCGCCGAAACCGACCTTCTCGGCAACGAAAAAGCCCCGATAACCGACGGAAAATTATCCTTCCGTCCCTGGGAAATCAAAACGGTCAGAATCACACTCAACTAAAAGCAAAAGCTGCTTCCCGATTTACGGGAGGCAGCTTTCTGTTATATATGGTATTCAGTGAAAAATGAATAATGAAAAGTGAAGAGTTAAGGCTCTGCGACGCAATTTGTTATTGCTCCGCAAAATATGCTGCGGGGGACCTGCTGAACTATTCACTTTTATCTGTTCACTAACTACTTTAATGTATATAATTATTAATTACATTAAATTATTCGTCATTGCTTGATTCATCTTCGCCCGATTCATCGTCAGTTGATTCTTCGGTCGGTTTTTCAAGCGGTTTATAAGACATCAGCTCGTCGATTTCTTCATATTCGGTCTGCTTGAATTCGGCTTCGTCAATATCATCAAGAACGATTATTCCGACGGCATCCTCCGCTTCCTCGGCAATCAGGCTCTTTGCCTTTGCAAGCTTGTTTTCAAGATTATTCGTGCTGCCGATACGAAGCACGATTCTCTCTCCGCAGATAATATAAAAATCGTTATCGCTGTCGAAGCCCATAACGTTGACCTGACCGAGCTTGCTGTTTGAAACAGTTTCGGTTATATTGCGGATAACGTTATGTGCATTTTTTGTTTTTTCGGCATCACCGAAGCTGAGCACCGAGCCCGTTTTTGCTTCCGAAGGAATATATCCCTTTATCGGCACAATACCCTCGGGAGCCTCCTGGGAGAAATCAAGCACCTTGAATGCAGGGTTGGTAATCGCATACGAGCCGTTTTTGCATTCAATCGCAAAGGCTTCTTCAACGGAATCCTTTTCGTTTACGGCAATATATCTCTTATACTCCTCCATTTCGGGAATATCCCTGATATCGGAGGGATTGAAATAAGCCTTAAGCGGTACTGTCAGATTCGCAATACCCGTCTGCTCGTCATTGACTATGGAATCCTCACGCTCAATAACCTTTTTTGCAAGAGAAATCTTTTTATCGATATCGCTGCTGTCGCCAAGACGAAGAACGATTCTTTCCTGATAAATAATATAAATATTGCTTCTTGAACGGATATTGATAAGATTGATGCCGTCAAGTCCGCAATCGGCAACCGCACCCGATATACTTCTGATGAGATTAAGCGTTGCATCAGCCTGCTCTTCTTCCGTAATGAAGCTCATCGGCTCGCCGAGCTCTGCTTTCTGAGGCACTGCTCCGATAACGGGCACAACCCCTTTGGGCATAATTCCCGTTATCTCAAGCACCTTGAAATCACGGTTAGCGATCGCAAAAATGCCCTCGGATTTTTCCATTGCATAGGCTTTGTCGGTTGACTCAAGGGTGATGACAACCGTACCCGGCAAACGCCTTGCAAGCTGAACGTTATTCGTATAAGGCAGCTTTTTTTCGATATTGACCTTTGCTTCGTCAAGGTCGGCAAAGAAGATGCTCCTGCCCTGCGAAATTCCGCTTGCGGCAACAATCTCCTCCTGCGTATAGAGTGTTTCGCCCTCAATTGCAAAGCTTCTCACTCTGAAAACCGCAAAAAGAAGAACGGGGCTCAATATGATACAAGCAATCAGAACGAATGCCGTAATGACAATCGCTTTTCTGAACTTTCTTTTTCTTTTTAATTTTCTGATTCTTTCCTGACGCTCCTCGGGAGTAAGTCTCTCTGCGCCGTGTTCCTGATTTTCTCTGTCCATTTAAACTCCTGACCGCCGCGTTCTGATAATATCTGCACCAAGAGAAGAAAAAGCGCTCTCAAATGCTTCGCAGCCTCTGTCTATATGATATATGTTCTCTAAAATTGTTTGTCCCTCGGCACCCATTGCCGCAACGGCAAGGGCACTTCCGCCCCTTAAATCGCACGCCGAAACCCTTGCGCCGTGAAGGCTTTCCACACCCTCAACAACGGCGAGGCAGCAATCCTCAACCCGGATATCTGCCCCCATTCTGATAAGCTCGGGAACGTGCCTGAATCTGTTTTCAAAAATCTTTTCGCTGACAACGCTTGTGCCGCTTGCCTTTGTGGCAACAGCCATAAAAAGCGCCTGCGAATCCGTCGGGAATCCGGGGTAAGGCATCGTGCGCAGAAATTTTACTCTGTGCGGTCTGCCGTGTGATTCAACCGACATCTCTCCGTTTTCAAAGCTGAATGCACAGCCTGCCGCTTCAAAAGCGGGAATAATGGGAGCAAGATGCTCCCTGACGGTATCCTTCACGCAGATTTTACCGCCTGCACAGGCAACACCTGCAATAAAAGTTGAAGCAACGATTCTGTCGGGTATAATCCGATGCTCCGCATTATAAAGCTTTCTGCCGCCCGTAATTCTGATTACGCTCTGACCTGCACCGACAACCGAAACTCCGCACTTATTGAGATATTCGGCAAGGTCCACGATTTCGGGCTCTCTTGCGGCATTGGTGATTACCGTTTCTCCCCTTGCTCCTATTGCGGCAAGGATAATATTTTCCGTTGCACCGACGCTCGGAAAATTAAGGGTAATATGTCTGCCCGAAATTCCCCTCGGACAGTCGCATTCGAGCACGCCGCCCGTTTCCGTTATGCACACGCCCATACTGCGAAGCGCAGAAAGATGCAGATCAATCGGTCTCAGACCGATTTCACAGCCACCCGGTGCACTCAGCCTCGCTTTTCCGAATCTTGCGAGCAAAGCACCGAGAAAGATTATTGATGAGCGCATTTCACTCATCAGGTTTTCGGGTATTTCGCAGCCGTCGGCACCCGTTGAATCAACAATAACAGTATGCCCGTGACGCTGTATCTTACACCCGATATGGCGCAGAATCTTAAGCGCCGCATCAACGTCGGAAAGCTTCGGGCAATTATGTAAAACGCTGACCCTCCCCGTTGCGGCTGCAGCGGCAAGAATCGGCAGGATACTGTTTTTTGAGCCCTGCAATTTCACACTGCCGTAAAGCTCGTTTCCGCCGTTTATAATAAATTTTTCCATAATCCACGCTCCCGAAATAAAAAAGCGAGCAAAAATACTCTGCTTCATATTATTCCGCAGGGCGTGTTTGTGTGATTATTTTACGATTTCGCAAAGGGTTTCGTAGATACGTGCCGTTGCATCAAGCACAGCCATATCCTTTGCACTCTTTCCGATTGCCTCAAGCTGAGCTCTGTCCGTAAGAAGGGCGTTGACCATCTGCGTAAGAGAATCAGGGGTGAGGTCTTTTTCCTCAAGAATCTGTGCCGCACCGTTATTAACGAGCGCCATCGCATTATGATACTGGTGATTCTCGGTAACGTAGGGCGAAGGAATAAGAATGGAAGGCTTTCCGAGTGCCTGAAGCTCGCTGAGCGTGCTTGCGCCCGAGCGGCAGATTACAAGGTCAGCCGCAGGCAGACATTTCGGAATATCGATATAATCAGTTACTCTGACGTGGGGATTTGCCTTAAGGTCAAGGCCCTCTGCTTCGAGTTTTTCAGCAAGCCACGCACCGTTTTTGCCCGTTGCGTGAAGGAATACGCAATCGTTATCCTTATATTTATTGAGGATAAGACCGAGAACGGCATCGTTGACGGGCTTTGCGCCGAGCGAGCCGCCCATTGAAAGGATAAGCGGCTTATCATCGGGAATACCGAGCTCCGCCCTTGCAAAATCTCTGTCACCTTTGAGCATATCGCCTCTTATCGGCAGACCCGTTATAACGCAGGGATTCTTGGGCTTCATATACTGCTCTGCCTTATCAACGGTGAGCATTACTCTGTCAACCTTGCCTGCAAGAGCTTTGTTTGTAACACCGGGGAAGGCATTCTGCTCGTGGATTGCGGTGGGAATTCCCATTTTTGCCGCCATACGGAGAACGGGGCCGCTGACGTAGCCGCCGAAGCCGATTACAAGGTCGGGATTGAAATCCTTGATGATTTTCTTCGCCTGCGATGAGGATTTGAGAAGCTTTGAAACAGTACCGAGATTATGCTTGATTGCTTCGGGAGAAAAGCTTCTCCAGAAGCCGCTGATTTCAATTGTTCTCAACTCATAGCCTGCTTCGGGAACAAGCTTTGCCTCCATCTTATCGGCAGTGCCGACGAAAACGATTTCGGCAGAAGGATGCTTTTCTTTGATATATCCTGCCGTACCGAGCGCAGGGTTGATGTGTCCGCCCGTACCGCCTGCGGCAATAAGAATTCTTTTATTTTCCATCTTTAACTTTTTTCCTTTCTCCGTTTTCACCGTTTCGTGAAACGGCAAGCACCATTCCCATTTCAATCAGCAGCATAACAAGCGACGTACCGCCGTAGCTGAAGAACGGCAAGCTGATACCGGTATTCGGAGCGGTCGAGGTTACAACCGCAATATTGAGCGCCGCCTGCAAGCCTATCTGGAAGCTGATGCCCAGAGCAAGCATTGCACCGTATTTTGTTTTGGAACGCAGACCGATAATAAATCCTCTGCCAACGAGAATGATGAAAAGAAGTATAATCAGAACTGCGCCGATAAAGCCGAGTTCTTCGCATACAACCGCAAAAACAAAGTCATTCTGCGGCTCGGGAAGATACATATGCTTCTGCTTGGAATTACCGAAGCCAAGACCGAAAAGTCCGCCCGATCCGATTGCGTAAAGAGACTGAAGGCTTTGCCAGCCCGAGCCCCTCGCCTCCTCGGTTGTAAGGTCCTGACCGTTAAGCAGCTTGAGCCAAATTCTGATTCTTTCGAATGCATATCCTTTAAGAATATCCTCGGAGAAGAAAATGAAAACAATTATTCCGACCACGGCAACAGCACCAAGCACCCAGAAAAGCTCTTTTCTGAGTCCGCCGAAAAACATCATCGACGCACCGATGCCGAGAATAAGAATCGTGCCCGAAACGTGGTTTTCAAGAATAACGAGGAGACAAACCAGACCGACGATAAGACCGTAAGGAATGACTACCCAGAATTTTTTCTCAACCACCTTGCGGTATTTTTCCATACTGAACGCCATAAACATAATCAGCGCTATCTTCGCAATTTCGGAAGGCTGAAAGGTTATTGAAGTTCCGGGAACCTCGAGCCAGCGCTTGAATTGCTCTTTGCCGTCAACCTCGTGCGGAAAAACCAGCACAAGCACCAGCAAAAGCAAAGCAATCAGCATAATCAGACCCGACGCCTCTCTGAGTATTTCGGGCTTGATATACGACACAAGAATCATCAGCGCAACGCCTATTACTGCGAAAATGAGCTGTCTTTTGATATAATAAAGCGGATCATAGTTTGCCGTTTTGTCATACCACGCATAGATATAGCTCGCAGAAAACATCATAACGAGACCTACCGAAAGCACTGCGATGACAAGCGCAAAAAAAGTTATATCCATAGGGGCGGTATTGAAGCAGTCCTTAAGCTTCCTTTTGCCCGTAAAGATTTCTTTCAATGTTTTAAAAATAGCAAAATGCTGTTTTAATACAACCTTAAACAAAGCCTCTTTTCTCCTCTCTTATCATTCAGCCTGCATATCCTCCGAAATACATCAGCGCAACCGCCGCCATGCCGCCGAGAATATTCACGGCTGTAAAAACAATAACCGTTTTATTTTTGCTCATACCGCTCAATTCCATATGGCGGTGTAAAGGTGCCGCTTTGAGAATACGTTTGCCGTTTAATCTGTAGCAAACAACCTGCAAAACGGCGGAAATTCCCTCAATTAAGAATACAACTCCTGCAGGCAGGAGGATAAGCGGACAGTTGATTGCAAATGCAAGAGCGACAATCGCCCCGCCGAGAAGCATCGAGCCCGTTTCTCCCAAATAAATCTTTGACGGATTTTTATTCCACAGCAAAAATCCGACGCACACGCCTGCGAGTGCGCTTGCCGACATTGAAAAGCCGAAAAGTCCTTTCATTGCGGCGATAACCCCGAGTGTGACGGCTGTTGTGAGCGTAACGCCCGTGCACAGTCCGTCAACACCGTCTGTAAATCCAACCGCATTGACTGCGGCATAAATGATGATAATACCAACAATCCAATAAAAAACACCCATATGCACCATTCCGACAAACGGAATAAACATATACGGTAAGCCGCCCATACACATACTCAGGCTCACTATATAAACGAGCGCAACAACAAGCTGTGCGACGCTTTTCTGCCGGACGGTCAGACCGAGGGGGCGGTGCGTTTTAGCCTTGATATAATCGTCAGCAAAGCCGATTAACCCGAAGCATAGCGTCATAAGCAAGCCGCTCCACAGCTTCGTATACTGCTCCGAAGCATCCATACTGCCCGAAGCAACAATATTGCCGCCCATAAGCTTGTCGGTAACAACCGTTACCGCAACCGAGGCACAAAAGCCGAGAGCAATCATCAAACCGCCCATCGTGGGTATTTCGTTCTTATTTCTTTTCTGATTCGGGCTGACAGAGCCGAATTCAAGCTTCTGAAGCCACGGCACAACGGTAAATCCGCTGACCGCAGTTATAAGAAGTCCGATTACGCCTGCCATAATTACGGCGGCGGATGTTTTCATCTGACAAATCAGCCCTTTCGGATTTGTTTCTTAATGCTCAAGCTTTGAATAAACCGAATAAATAACGTCCTCAAGCTTCATTCCTCTGCTTGCCTTGAAGAGAATTGCATCCCCTTCCTCAAGCATTGCGCAAAGTTCATCCGAAAGCTCCTGCTTATCCGAAAAGCTTTTGACGGTTGCAACGCCGCCCGTTGCGGCCTTTGCGGTTTCAAGCGAGAGTTTTCCGTAAGTATAAAGCACGTCAATCTTGTTTTCAGCCGCTTTTCTGCCGACAGATGCGTGTGCCTCTGCGCTGTAAGAGCCGAGCTCAAGCATATCGCCGATAACGGCGATTTTTCTTTTTGCACCCATTCCGCCGAGCACTGCAAGTGCTGCTGCCTGCGAATCGGGGCTTGCATTATAGCAATCTTCAATGAAGGTTATGCCGCATTTTTTAACGATTCTCTGGCGCATACCTGCAGGTACGTATTTTTTGAGTGCTTCAAAGGCTTCCTCGGCACCGATGCCGAAAAATCTGCCTGCCGCCGCAGCAGCGAGTGCGTTATAAACGTTGTGCTTGCCGGGAAAAGGAAGCTCAACCCTTGTTTCTCCGTCGGGATACGATGCATCAAATGAGATTTCGGCTTCGCTCAGCGAAATGTTTTTCGCTGCAAAAGCACAGTCTGAATTTTCAACTCCGTACCACGTTACGGGATGGGCATCGGGAGAAACGGTGATGAGCATATCGTCGTCGCCGTTGAGGATAACGGGAGCATCCGCTTTCATTCCCTGCAAAATTTCAAGCTTTGCTTTAAGAATACCTTCTCTTGAGCCGAGCTTTTCGATATGCGAAACGCCGATGTTGCTGATAACCGCAACATCAGGCTTAACAGCCGCCGTCATTCTGGCGATTTCCTCAAAGCCGCTCATTCCCATTTCGATTACCGCCGCTTCGTGGGTTTCATCGAGGCGGAAAAGCGTAAGAGGTACACCGATTTCGTTATTCAGGTTGCCCTCGTTTTTGAGAGTATTATATTTCACGCTCATTACGGCGTGAACCATTTCTTTCGTTGTTGTTTTGCCGACGCTTCCCGTAATACCGATTACGGGGATATCGAAAAGGCTTCTGTAATAGCCTGCAAGGTCAAGCAGAGCCTGCCTTGTGCTTTTTACAAGAATCTGTCTGTCACCGAGACCGCAGTCTTTCTCGCAAACAACCGCACTTGCACCAAGCTCAATCGCTTTTGCCGCATAATCGTGGCCGTCAAAGTTTTCGCCCTTGATTGCGATGAACAAACTGCCCTTTTCGATTTTTCTTGTGTCCGTGCAAACGGCATCAAAGCTGCCGCAAAGATTTGATTCGCTTCCGACGGCCTTCGCCGCTTCGCTGAATGTCATTGATTTCATCAGACGCCCTCCGCAAGAATATCGGCCACAACTTCTCTTTCGTCAAAATGAATTTTGCCCGATGCAAGAATCTGATAGGTTTCCTGACCCTTGCCTGCAAGGACAACTGTGTCGCCTTCACGAGCCATCGAAAGAGCTCTGGCAATAGCCGCTTTTCTGTCGGGTTCAACTACAACCTTCGAGCTGTGCTTGCCGATTCCTTCAAGAATATCGTTGATTATGGCATCGGGGTCCTCGCTTCTTGGATTATCGGAGGTTACAACCGCAACGTCCGAAAGCTTCGCCGCAATGTCACCCATAATCGGGCGTTTTGTACTGTCTCTGTCGCCGCCGCAGCCGAAAACCGTAATAATTTTACCCTGCGTGATTTCTCTTACACAAGTGAGAACGTTTTCAAGTCCGTCGGGAGTGTGAGCGTAATCGATAAGCACCGTATAGGGTTTATCGGTGGGAACAACCTCCATTCTGCCGGGTACACCGACGCAGGTTGCAAGTCCGTCAAGGACGGCTCTGAAATCCATTCCCATTTCAACGAGGCAAACCGCTGCGCCCATTGAGTTATAAACAGAGAATTTACCGGGAACGGCAAATTTCACTCTGCCGATATCAGAGTTGCTCACAAGCTCATATTTGACGCCCGAGGAAGCAATTCTGATATTCTTTGCCGAATAATCGCAATTGTTGTTATTGACGGAGAAAGTAATTTTTCTTGCATCAGTACCGCTGAGCATATATACCGCCGCTTCATCGTCAACGTTGGCAACGCAGAGCGAGGAATTTTCAAAAAGCAGATGCTTTGCAGCCATATAGTTTTCAAAAGTTCCGTGATAATCGAGGTGGTCCTGAGTGAGATTAGTGAAAATCGATGCCTCAAAATGCACACCCTCAACTCTTCTCTGGTCAAGTGCCTGGGAGGAAACCTCCATCGTGCAGAATTCACAGCCGCTTTCAACCATCTCTTTGAAAAGAGCAAAAAGGTCGTAGCAATCGGGGGTTGTGAGCACTGCAGGATATTCCTTGTCTCCGACAATGTTTTTCACCGTACCGATAAGTCCCGTTTTATATCCCATTGAATCAAGAATCGACTTGATGATAAAGCAGGAGGTCGTTTTGCCGTTTGTACCCGTAACACCGATAATGCGGAGCTTCTTTTCGGGGTGGCCGAAAAATGCCGCTGAAAGACGGGCGTAAGCGGCTCTTGTGTTTTCAACAAGCACCTGCTCCTTTAATCCCATATCCTTCTGAACAATTACGGCGGCGGCACCGTTTGCGATTGCTTCGGCGGCTTTTGTATGACCGTCGAAACGCTTGCCCTCGATGCACACAAAAATGCATCCGTCCTTAACCTTCGCTGAATTATCAGTAATAAAGCTTATCTCTCTGTCCTCTGCCAAACAGACAGCACCCAAATCCTTCATCAATACAGAAAGTTTCATTCTCTTGTCCTCCTAAAAGCGACGTTGCTATCCTGCGTAATCGCTTACTCCGGTGTTTGATTTGAAATGCACCGTTATTGTTGTGCCGTATTCAACGGTTTCGCCTGCAGGGATGCTCTGCGAATACGATACAAGCTCGCCCGCATTCAGAGCATTGCCCGAAACCTTGACGTTAAGTCCCGCCGAAGCGGCAAATTTATTAACCGCCGACAGCGTCATCAGCGTGAGGTCAGGCACCTCAACGGTAACTCTTTCGGCATCATTCTCTGTGTATAAGACCACAATTCCGCCCTGCGGAATCGAATGGTTATAGGAAGGCATCTGGCTGACTACCTTATCGCCGCTTCCCACAATCTTGACCTCAAAGCCCTTATCCTTGAGCAATGCGCTTGCATCCTCGGGTGACTTACCGACAAGGCTGGGAGTAAGAGTATCAAGCTTTTCGAGCTCCTTATCGTTATACTGTCTTTCAACGCCCATATATTCAAGCGTTTTTTCAACAACCTGAGCTGCGACGGGAGTACAGATCTGACCGCCGTTAATCTGACCCTCGGGCTCGTCAACAAGGATAAGCACTGCAATCTCGGGGTCATTGGCAGGAGCAAAGCATCCGAATGACGCAACGTATTCGCCTTTATTTCCGAGCTTCTGCGACGTACCCGTCTTACCTGCAACTCTGTAGCCTGCGACGTAAGCGTTCTTACCGGTACCGCTTGCAACAACGCCTTCCATCATATCGGCAACCGTTGCAGCAGTTTCCTCCGAGATAACCTGCCTTCTGATTTTGGGCTGAGTTTCGCTGATTACATTGCCGTTTTCGTCGAGCTGACGTGCAACAACATAAGGCTGCATAAGATATCCGCCGTTTGCAACCGCACTGATTGCGGTTACCATCTGAATCGGAGTTACTTGGAAGGACTGACCGAAGGATGAACTGGAAAGCTCAACGATTCCCATTTTGTCAGGCGAATGATAGTTAACGCCTGCAACGGGGGTGGGCTCTGCAGGAAGGTCGATGCCCGTTTTTTCGGTAAAACCGAAGGCTTCGAAATACTCAACAAATTTTTCCTTACCGAGCGTCTGGCCGACAGTGATAAACAGAGGGTTGCAGGAATTCATCAGACCGTGCTTGAGGTCCTGCGTACCGTGACCGCCGTCACGATTATGGCACTGAATGATTCTGTCGGCAACCGTGATTCTGCCCGTACAGTTATATGTGAAATCTTCGCTGAGAACGTTTTCCTCAACAGCCGCCGCAGCAGTGACAATTTTGAATACCGAGCCGGGCTCGTAGCTGTCGCTGACAACGAAGTTTCTCCACTTTGAATAGAGAAGGTTGTTTCTCGCCACGCTTCTCTTTTCTTCATCGTCGGGGTAGGTTTCAAGGAGCATCTTTTCCTCTTCCTCGGTCAGAGCCTGCGGAGAATTGAGGTTGAAGTTGCCCATATTCGCCATCGCAAGTATCGCGCCCGTATCAACGTCCATCACAACGCCGTATGCACCGACGCCCTTTGAATCGATATAAACCTGCTCAAGGCTGTCCTCAAGATATCTCTGGATAACCTCATCGACTGTCAGAACAAGGCTTGTGCCCTGAACGGGATCGTAAATCGTTTCATACTCCTGCTTCATAACGTCACTCTTGCCGTTCTGAGCAGTTATGATTCTGCCGGGAGTGCCCGTGAGAATTGAATCGTACTTCAGCTCAACACCGAGTCTGCCCACGTCATCCGTACCCGTAAATCCGATGAGATTCGCCGCAAGAGTGCCGTAAGGATAGTATCTCTTGACGTCGGGGTCGATGCCGATTGCGGCACTGTAATAAATCTTTTTTTCTTCCTGAATCAGCTGACCCTTATCGTTTTCGGTTGTTTCATAGTAGGAATAATGCTTCGAAAGAAATTCGGCAACTTTTTCTTTCTCGTCAAACTCAACCTGCTTTTTGAGAACAAGATAAGCGTATTTGCTCTTATCCGCCTTCTCCTTGACGGTTTCGAAATCAACGCCGATTATTGCCGAAATCTGACGGCAGACGTCGTTTTTGAAACTCTCATTTTCAAACGATGCGATTGCGCTGGGCTTGATATAGATTTTCCAGACAGAAGCGCTCTTTGCGAGCACCGTTCCGTTGGCATCATATATTATTCCTCTTGCCGCTGAAATTTCTGTATCGTGAAGCTGATTTTTTTCAGCCTGACTCTTATATTTTTCGCTGTCAACAAGCTGTATTCTTGCAAGGTTGATTACCGACGAACCAAAAACAAGACCCACAAGAAGCAAGAATACGATCAACGCTCTGATATACATCGCTCTTCTCGGTGACACTTTCGCCAATTCTTTTCTCCCCTTTTATATTATATAAAATAAAAAATAAATTGCCGCCCCAAATGAGCGCACAAAAAATCACTCTCCGCAACGTTTCCGATGCGAAAAATTTTTTATTCCGCCGTTATGAGACAGCCCTGACTATTGTCATCTTATGCCCGTTATGTAATTGCATATGCCAATTAAAGCAGACAAAAATCAATCATTTCTGTCTGCTTCAACCTTATCCTCTGAAAGCACGCCATCAGCCATTAAAACCTTATCTCCGGTGTCATCCGAAAAATAATGAATCTGATAACGCTCCAGTTTCTGCATACCCAAAACCGAAACTGCGTATTCATCAATCTTTTCTCTTGAAATTGATGAGTTGAGCTGCATTACAAGCCTTGTATTTTCGCTTTCGGCGTCCTTTATCTGCTGTGCAAGCTCGGTTGCTTCTCTTTCGAGCTTTGCGAGACCGACTCTTGAATAAAGAATTGCGCCGAAAAGGGATATGATTGTCACTGCAATCGCAAAAATTTTGAGAGCACGTAAAGCCGAAGCCAGAGTTTCTCTCTTCACCTGAATTGCCGCTTTTTTGCCGGGAGCATTCTGTGGTCTGCGCTGAGGTTGAGGCCTTTCTTCAACTTCGGGGCTGAACGCCGGCGCAGCATACATATCATAAGCTTCGCTGCGGTTATAATCCGCCATACTGTCCTCTCCTTTCATATAAATATGGTATTAATCAGAATATCTGATTGGCAGAATCAGAGTTTTTCTGCCGTGCGCAGTTTTGCACTGCGGCTTCTCGGATTTTCTCCGATTTCCTGTTTTCCCGGTGAAACTGCCTTGAACACCTTTGCTTTAGGCTTGTTTCCGCAAACACAAACAGGAAAGTTTCTGGGGCAGGTGCAGCCCTTTGCCAAAGGTGCAAATGCCTGCTTGATTACTCTGTCCTCAAGCGAATGGAACGTTATTATGCTTACCCTGCCACCCTCTTTAAGGCAGTCAAACATACTCTGAGCTGCGTCCCCGAGTCCACTTATTTCCTGGTTTACGAAGATCCTGACAGCCTGAAACGTTTTTCTCGCGGGGTGACCGTCGCGCTTTGCAGCGGCAGGCATCGCCGATTTGATTATTTCTGAAAGCTCCAACGTTGTTTCTATCGGAGCAATTTCACGAGCCTTTACAATGGCTCTTGAAATCGACGGAGCGAATTTCTCTTCGCCGTATTCATAAATAATCTTCTGAAGTTCACTCTGGCTGAGTGTATTGACAACCTGCTTTGCACTCACACCCTCAAGACTCATTCTCATATCAAGAGGTGCATCGTTATGGAAAGAGAAGCCTCTCGACGGGTCATCAAGCTGATGTGAGCTTACGCCGAGGTCAGCGAGAATACCGTCAACGGCATCGATTCCGAGGTTGTCCAGAATCTGTCTTATGTTAAAGAAATTATCGTGAACCAACGTCACGCAATCAAATTTGCCCAGACGCTCTTTAAGCGTTTCGATTGCTTCGGGATCTCTGTCAATTGCAATGAGTCTGCCATCCAAGAGACGCTTTGCAATTGCGGTGGAGTGACCTCCGCCGCCCGAGGTGCAGTCAACGTAAATTCCGTCGGGCTTAATCTGAAGCGATTCAATGGCTTCGTTAAAAAGAACCGGAACGTGGTGGAAACCAACGCTGTTATTTTCACCCATCATTTTCCACCCTTTGCGCTGTAGCTGATATCGTCAAGATCAACGTCCTCATCAGCATTCCATTCATCCCACACTGCAGGTGCCCAAAGCTCAACTCTGTTCATCGCACCAACTGCGACGACCTCGTTCTCGAGTCTTGCATATGCCTTGAAATCCTCTTTAAGAGTGATTCTGCCCTGCTTATCAATCGTTACCTTGTCGCTTCGTGCAGCAAGCTTACGCTGAACTGCAGCCTGCTTCTTGCCCTCAAACTTCTCGGTAACGCCCTCACCGAATCTGATCCATTCCTCTTCGGAGAAAAGCACAAGGCAGGGCTCATTCTGAATAGCCTTCAGAACAATAAAGCTTTCGCCGAGGTCCTTTCTGAACATCGTAGGAATAGCTATTCTGTTTCCCTGGTCAAATTTTCTTATTTCGTGACCTGCAAAGCTCGCTGCCAGAACAACCACTCCTTTCTCAGATTTTCCCCTTTAGCCCCTTTTAGCCACCTTTAGTACCCTTATTATAGATTACATTATCCGAAATTACAAGAGGTTTTTTAAAATTTTTTTGCTTATTTTTCAACTTTTTTTGCTATTTTTGTCCATATTCAGTTTTTTTCTGTCAAAACACAATAATCAAACAAAAAATCAGACCGCTTCTGCGGTTTTTCCGCAAAAACAGTCTGTAAATCACGCTGTTAAAATAAGCATATCCTCGGGGCTGATATCTGGCTGAAGCGCACAGTTTATGGCAAGCGCAGTCAGCTTTGCCGCACGCTCAATCATCAAATCAACTTCACGGGGTGTCACCATCATCTTCTGTGTGTCTTCAGGAAAAGAAATATCGCTTTTGCCCGAGTAATCGGTGATAAGAGTTGCGGCATCAACAACCGTTGGCACACCTATCGCAATCACGGGCACACCAAGAGTTTTACTGCTGATTTCCTGCCTTGCATTGCCGACACCCGAGCCCGGCACAATGCCAGTTGAGCACATCTGTACGGTATTGCCCAGACGGGATACGCTCCTTGCCGCAAGAGCATCGATTGTTATCACCGCATCGGGCTTCAGAGTCCCTATCAGTCCCTGCAGCACCTCCCCTGCCTGCGCACCCGTATCACCGGTAACACCGGTTGAAAAAGAGCTGACGGTGCGAAGCCCCGAAAGACCCGTTTCTCTAAGAAGCTCACCCGTAATATGACGGGTTGAAAAAATCATCGATGCGCATTTCGGGCCGAGAGCGTCGGGGGTAATTTTCATATTACCCAAACCTGCAACGAGTACACTTCCTTTTTCGGGAAGAAATCGCCTTATCTCCGTGACAAGCGCTTCAAGGCTGTCATCAATAAACTGTGCGTGCTTTGCAAAAGGCGCAACCTCAACCGTCACGTAAAGCCCTTTCGGCTTACCGACCAGCTTTTCGCCGTTTTCATTGGTCACGGTTATCCTGCTGACCCTCGCTTTCTTCGCTTCAAATTCCTCAATTTCAATGCCGTCTGTTTCTTTTTTGCCCAAAAACTCGCATCTTTCAAGCGCTAAATCTGTTCTGAAATCCATATTTTAAATTACCTCTTGATTTTTCTTGATAAATTTTGTATTATTAATTGAAAATATTTAAATATTTTTCAAAAATTCCTTGCATTTATTGAAAAAATGTGCTATCATAATCACCTGTATGAAGAAGGAGGTGTCGTAATGCCTAACATTAAATCAGCAAAAAAGAGAGTTATCGTCAACAAGACAAGAGCTGCAAGAAACAGATCTCGCAACACTGCTCTTAAGACTGCTATTAAAAAGGCTCATGCAGCCGTTGCAGCTAACGCTCCCGAAAAGGAAGCTATCGTAAGAGAGGCTATCAAGAAGGTTGACCAGGCTGCTGCTAAGGGTCTTATCCACAAGAACAACGCAGCTCACAAGAAGTCAGCTCTCGCTCAGCTCATTAAATAATTTGAGCTAATTTTATTTAGCAAATCGACCGCAGTTTTTATAACTGCGGTTTTGCTTTTTCTGACAATGTTTTTTCATTTGAGCTTTATTTTTGTTGACATTCAATTGATATTAATGTATAATTAGTGTGTAATATTTTTTTCGGAGGTTATGAAAATGAAGAAAGCCCTTAAAATCATCGGTATCGTTCTCGCTGTTGCAGGCGTTATCGCAGGCATCGTTTTTGCAGTTAAGAAGTACCTCGATAAGAAGAATCAGGTTGCTGACTGCGAAGAAAACTACGTTTCATGCTCATGCTGCGAAGCAGAAGCAGAAGCTGCCGCTCCTCAGGCTCAGTAATTAACCGCACTTTGTCCCCTGCTTTTGGCAGGGGATTTTTTCTGCCTGTAATTGTTTAAGAATTTCTTAATTTGATACCGATTCTGTTGACAAAAGCTTATAATAGGTTATCATTTATATAAGGATTATTTTTCCTTCGGTCTTGTGACAAGCGAGGCAATTATTCCGCAGATTATCGCAGCAGTGATTCCGCCCGATGCCGCAGTAAATGCACCGGTCAGAATTCCTCTTGCGCCCTGACTGTTAATCGCTTCCTTCACGCCGCGTGCCAGAGCATATCCGAAACCTGTCAGCGGCACTGTAGCTCCTGCGCCCGCCCAATCTGCAAGAGGACCGTAAACCCCGATTGCGCCGAGCACAACGCCGATAACAACAAAAGTGACCAGAATTCTCGCAGGCGTCATTTTTGTGAAATCAATCAGCAACTGACCGATAAGACAAATTAATCCGCCAACAAAAAAAGCTTTTAACAAATCAACAATTATCCCCATAGGCAGCCATCCCCCTTTTGCTTTTTTATTATTCCTCACAAAATTTTGCATATTCGGCATAAATTGAAAAATAACTATTGACAAAAGGCGGATAAATTAATAATATTTATACTGTGGTTTCCGGGGGGAAACATAATAACTGAAAAGGAGTTAAAAAAATGGTATTTGAAAAAATCAAGAAAATCATCAGCGAACAGCTCGAAGTAGACCAGAGCATCATCACAGAAAGCGCATCAATCACAGGTGACCTCGGCGCAGACAGCCTTGACCTTGTTGACCTTGCAATGTCAATCGAAGACGAGTTCGATATCGAGCTTTCAGACGATGCACTTGAAAAGATCAAGACCGTCAGCGACCTCGTTGCTTACATTGAGGACAGAATCTGATTAAGATTTATCAAAGCACCGCATCCGGCGGTGCTTTTTGTTTTTGACAACGTAAACACGAAGTGATATAATCACAGAGGAGGTAATTATAATGATTATTAAAAATGCTGACGTTTACTGCAATGACTTTGAACCCATAAAAACCGATATTACAATCGATGGCGAATATATTGCCGCTTTGTGCCCCGCCGAAGCCGACGGTGAAGATTTCAGCGATTGCGCCGTGCTCCCCGGCTTTATCGACGTGCATATTCACGGATGCAATATGGCTGACACAACGGACGGCAATCCCGATTCCGTTGCAAAAATGAGCCGCTGGCTCGCAACAAAGGGTGTAACCTCCTTCTGCCCGACAACCATGACGCTTCCCGAAGCTTTTCTTGAAGAATGCTTTGGTTACGTTGCGGATACAATCGGCAAGGAGGACGGAGCATACATCCACGGCATCAACATGGAGGGTCCGTTCATCTCGCACGCTAAAAAAGGTGCGCAGGCAGGCGAGCATATTGTTGCACCTGATTACGCTATGCTTTGCAGACTGAATGATATCTGCCCTGTAAGACTTGTTGATATCGCACCCGAAGCCGAGGGCGCAGACGAATTCATTGAAAAAGCCAAGGAGCTTTGCACAGTTTCCGTTGCGCACACAGCTGCCGATTATGCTACGGGAAAAGAAGCATTCGCAAAGGGCGCAAAGCACGCCACACATCTCTACAATGCAATGAATTGCCTTGCATCAAGAGAAGCAGGTATGGTCGGAGCAGTTATGGACACCGACGGCGTAATGGCGGAGCTGATTTGCGACGGAGTGCACATCTGCCCTGCTACACTGCGAATAACCTTCAAGATTCTCGGTGAGGACAGAACGGTTGTTATAAGCGATGCACTGATGGCGGCAGGAATGCCCGACGGCGAATATATGCTCGGCGGACAGAAGGTTTATAAGAAGAGCGATGCAAGACTTGCCGACGGCACGCTCGCAGGCAGCGTTACAAATCTTTTTGATGAATTTCACAATCTCATCGGCTACGGAATACCGCTCAAACAAGCTCTTAAATCAGTAACAATCAACCCTGCAAAGGCAATCGGAGCTGATAAAACTACGGGCAGCATCGAGGTCGGAAAGTACGCTGATCTTGTGGTTACAAGCAAGGATTTAAAAGAAATAAAAGCAGTTTTTATCAAGGGAAAAAGAGTATTTTAAGCCCGTTTTGAAAGTTATCCTGCAATGCAAAAAACACCCGAATAATTCGGGTGTTTTTTATTAATGTATATATGCGTAAGGGTCAAAAACTTTACAAAATCAGCTTGTAAAGTGATTCACTTGCATATGTGGAAAAGTCGGTGGAAAAAGTGGATAACTATGCTTTTTCTTTCTGTTTTGGAATTATAAGCGTAAAGTTTTCCACTTTACACTGTTTTCCAAGGGTGAATATTACTCATTTTTCAATGAATATACAGTATGCGGTGTGAAAAACTTTTTGCAGGATTTTGGATTTTATCCTTCATCGGACATAAAAAATAATTAGGAATCGAGATAATCGGAATGCTTAAATTAATGCACCAATAATCAGATAAAAGCATAACAAAAGCTCCCGTTGCAACGAGCAACGGGGGCCGATTTTATTTAGTTGCGATTTTCAATTCAAACCGCTTGGATTATGCTACAACAGCAACGGGGCTGTGTTCATCCTGAGGAATCTGATAATCGTTTCCTTCAGCATCCTCGTAGTTGTAGTGGAGCTCAATGAGTGCGGAGTCAGCTGCGTCAACGCCACCGCTGTGGTCAACGTCGCCTGCTTCGAATCTGATAGCACCCATACCGCCATCACCAGGTTCTGCACTGTTGTTAGTGCCCTGAACAACGTAAAGGTCAACTGCCGTTCTGTCTGTACCGTCGATACGGGTATCGCCGTTGAGATCACCGTAAAGAACTGCATAGAATCTGAACTTTTCAAGGTTACCGACTGTACCCTTGAAGTATGCGCCTGTACCAGTACCCTTACCGGAATCTTCAACTGTTACCTTGTTACCAACACCTTCGTCAATTCTCATACCGATAACTTCGATGAGATCAAGAGTTATGCCTTCGCCTTCCTTAAGACCGAAGATGTGACCCTGTGTACGGGCTGCGCCTTCAGCAGAAGTGATTTCTGTGAGAACGCCTTCGATTGCGGGAACGATCTTGGGAACTGAGTTATAAACGATGTTGTTGATAGCTGTGAGAAGGTCGGCTGCTGCTGCGTCAACGATCTGCTGACCTTCGCAGTCGATAGTCTTATCAACTGAAACGGGAAGAACTGCTGTGTAAACTGATTCAAGGTTTGCAAGTGAATCTGCTGTGTAACCGAGTTCGCTATCGGTTGCGTTGGGGTTATTGATCATACCCTCAGCAATTGCGAGGTATTCAAGAAGCTGAGTGAAGTCAGCGTCGCCTGTGTAAAGAACAAGCTTCTTATAAGCATCAAGAAGATTATGGAATGCTTCTGTTACCATTGTCTGGGTGAGACCCTGTGACTGGATAAGTCCCTGCTCAGCAAGGTCAAGGCATCTTGCATAGTCATAAGCCTTGCGGAATTCGTCATAGCTTGACTGAGTGTAAACCTTGGTGTAGTAGTATGTGCCGTCATCCTTAACGCCTGTGATCTTGCGGTTACGGATACCGGATTCGGTATTCTCATAAGCATTCTTGATCTCGGAGAGGTTGAGAGCCCACTTGAGCATCTGGCTGTCGATTTCGCCCATTCTGCGTTCTTCAGCTTCTTCAGCACGGTCTGTAAGAAGCTCGATAGCATTATAGATTGACTTTCTGTTGTCAAGAACAGCTACAAGGTAATCAAGGTAAGCTGTGTACATTCTGTCATCAATCTTTACTGCTTCGTCAGAGCTGGTACCGTCTGAAAGTGCCAAGGGAGGACATGCGTCAGCATTGATAACCTTGTTTGAAGTACCGAATACAACGTAGGAAGAATCGATGAATCTGAATGCAGGTCTGGAAATTTCATAGAAGCCTGCTTCTACGTCATATGTGAACTGATAGTGAAGCTCTGCGCAAAGTGTTGCAACGTCCTGAAGCTGTGAAGCTGAAAGGCCTGCCCACTGAATCTTGGTAGAATCGTAGTTACCGTTTGAGTCTCTGCTGAGGTCGAATGCAAGGCTGCGGATAGCCACCTGAACAACTTCTTCTGCCTCTGCTTCTGAAAGAACAACGTTATTCTTTACTTCGAGACCCATATCGTATGCCTTAGCAATCTGGTCATACTGTCTGAACGAATTGTTTGCGGTTGTGAAAGTATCAGGAGTGATTGTGAAATAATCGTCTCTTGACTGATCGTAGTAAGTGAACTGAGCGCCCGGATAAGCAGTGCTTGTGCCGAAGTCGAAGGGAAGGATTGAGGTGGGAAGAGTGGGCGGGTCGTCAACAGGAACACCGGGATCGGTGATATTGCCGTCGCTGTCTTCCGTAGGTGCTACGTAATCAGAGTCGCTCGTGCTGTTAACGTAAATACCGTCGCCGTTTGAGTCAACAAGGTCATACTGGTAAAGTCTTGTCTGAATAAAGTATCTCTGCCATTCAGCATAAGCATTACCGAGATCTGATGAGAAGGAGTCATAAGCTGCAACAGTTTCGTTAGCACTCTTAAGTGCCTGCTTCAGGTTGTGGTAAGCATAGGGATCCTGCTTGTAGTCTTCAACATTATGAGCTCTGAATTCGGTTGCGAATCTTTCCTGGTCTGTTGCAACGTCATAGTCCTCATAAAGAACGTAGGGTCTATCCATTGTTCTGTTAATGAGATGTGAATAGGTGAAGTTGCTGAAATCGGAGTAGCTGTTATCTTCACCGTTCTTTGTTGCGGCAACAGCCGTTTCTGTTGCGGTGATATAATAGTTGTTGTTTGTGTAGATATAGTAGCCGTCGTAGATTTCGTTGCCTTCATCGTCATATTGTTTTACGTAGAAGGACTGACCGGAAACATACTGATTTTCTTCATCTGTGATAGCTGCTTCAGCTTCTTCATAGGTATCGTATTTTACTGCGCCCTTAACTGCGTTGGTATGCTTTGTGAACATATCAATGTACCACTGAAGGTCAGCAGCAGTAAAGGATGCAAGGTCTCTGCCGTTAGCTGTAAGCCAGTCATCATCATATTCGTCACCGGAAGCACCGATTTCCTTATCATAAGGCTTGGTGTAAACACCGCCCATGACCATGGGAAGAATTGTACCAAGAAGCTCTGCTTTATAGGTTACGATACAGCCGAGAAGCTGATCAACGAAAGTGGGAAGAGAATCGCTTGAGCCGTTACCTGAAAGAAGTGCATCAAGTGAATCAATGGTTGTGTGGTTTACAAAGATGTTTGCAACACCTGTTGAAGCATTTACGCCGCTACGGTTTGCGTTAACGGGAAGAAGAAGAGGTGTACCGTTGAATAAAAGGCCGAGAACACGGTCAATGATTCTGATAAGAACCGTGAGAACGGGCTTATGAAGCTCTGTATTTTCATCTGTGTTTGCAGAGATGATTGAAAGGATTCCCTGAAGGTCGAAGTGGAGAAGGTTGTTAAGAAGCCAACCGTCAAACAGATCGAATGATGTGTTGATATCAGCGGGAAGCCAGTCAGCGGGGATAAGCTTAAGAAGAGTAACGTCAAGGAATGTGTAGATTGCATCCCAGTTTGCGTCTGACTTGACTGTTCTTGTTGCATAGTCGCTGTAAATTGCAGTGATGAGGTTATTGAATGCATCCTTCCAGATACCTGTACCTGTAAACGTCTTGGCAGTAGCATCGTAGTTACCTACAAGCATTGGAAGATATTCGTCAGCAGCCCAGATAAGGAATTCAGCAACGAACTGCTCGAAGCAAGTGTCAACCTCTGTAAGTCTTTCAACATCTTCGAAGGTGAAGACAGCGTTGAGATAGAACGCTGCAACAGCAGAACCAATATCAAGAGCACCGGTGGGAACTTCGATACCGTTCTTGATTGTGTAATAGGGGATGGGTTCGATTGAACCGCCGTTTGTATCTGCGATGGGAGCAACGCCGCCTGTCTGATGGAAAGCATCAAGTCTTGCGAAGTAGTTGCCTTCGGGAAGAACGGGAGCAGCGAGAGCAGCCATTGCATAAGCAAGAACTGCGGGAATGTTATCTGTCCATTCAGGCCAGTAGCAGCCTTCAATGAAGCCGTTAAGGAGCATCTTGATAAGGCAAGCGAATACCTGGTCTCTTGTGATAACGTAGTTGGGTCTGATGAGAGCGCCGTTTCTGTAAGAGCTGGTGCCTTCGTTTGCTTCGTCAATATCAACTACCTGATGGTTAGTGAGATACTTATAAGCTGTGGGAGCGTCTGTATCGGGATCCCACTCTGTTGCGTAAACAACCTCGCCCTTTTCGTATGTGAGATAGGTCTGGCCAATTGCATCGGGGTCTGTTTCGTCACAAGTGACGTACTGACCCGCAGAGTTTGTCTTATAGTAACGGATAAGGTTGAGCTCGTCAGCAGTGTAAGCAAGTGACTCTGCACCTTCAAACAAATCGCCGCCGACAAGGCCGGGAAGAAGGTTGATTGCAAGTCTGCCGAGGTCATTAAGAAGTGACATGAAGTTGTCTGTAATACCGATACCCCAGAAGTCAATCTTGATGAAGGTATCGAGACCGCCCTTGTTGAAGAACCAATCCATAAGAGCATTGATCTTGCCCATGGGAGTTGCGTTCTGTTCTTCAGTATAAACAAGGTCGGGAGCACCGTTCTGCTCTGCAAGGGATTCAACCGCACCGAGGATTGTGTTGAACATCATATCCTGGAGGATTGCGGGATCGCCTTCGGGATACTGCTCTGTGATTTCAACGCCGACAAGGTCAGCAATGAGTTCGCCGAGCATGGGAGCGAGCATACCGTTGAGAAGACCGCTGATTACATTTGCAACAAGCTGATAGAAGCTCATTGTCTTGCTTTCAAGAACGCCGTCGCCGTCGCGGTCAACATCGATAGCAACGCCCTTGATGTTTGCACCGCCGGGCTGGTCGCCGACTGCGGGCATAAGGGGCTCTGCGTTTTCACCGAGGATTGATGTCATACCGCCAACCTCAGGGCTTGTGCCTGTGATAAGAGCCCAGTTGATAACCTTCTGAACACCGTCATCAAGAGGAGTGGCTGTATCGGTGGGAAGAGCTTCTGCGTTTTCGTCAACAAGCATCTGATAGAGCGTCAGCTTAAGGAAGCCGTCAAGGTCACCGATGATGGACATAATGTTATCGGGAAGAAGGCCTTCAAGAAGTGAACCAAGACTAAACTCACCTGCAACGATACGTTTGAGCATGGGTCTGAGGTTGTTGAGCCAGTTAAGAACCATAAAGAGAACGTCCATATCGTTTGAGCCGCCGTTATAGTTTTCGCTTCTCTTACCTCTCTTGATTGACATATTAAGACCGTCTTTTGTGATACCGTAGTCATCGTTGAGAAGGTCGCCGAAAAGACCGCCCAGCAGACTGATAAGGTCAGATGCCTTAATAACGTCAAGAGCAATATAAATTGAGCGAACAGCGTTATCAATTGACGTAAGGTCAACGGTGTAATCGATGTCGTCAAGAGAATATTCTGCTCTTGTGCCGAACCAGTCGTTAGTGATAAAGTCGAGAAGACCCGAGCTGATCAATTCCGTCAGGTCCAGCTTGATGTTGGCATCAGCCAGAAGAGAATCAAGCATATCAAGGAGCCAACCGGCACCCTGGTCTGCTTCGAAGTAATACTTCTGGTTGCTGGCAACTTTGGGGACAACGTACGCATTACCGGGAAGCATCTTAGCGTATGCAGGCAGGAAAGCTGCCGACACGATCATAAGCGCCGCCAATAATACAGCAAGAAGTCGTTTTGCTTTTTTCATGGTTTTGCACCTCCATATTGATTGCGGTTACCCGCTGTAGGCCCTTTATAAGGGCAAGACATTATAAAATGTCATATCTTACGTTATTTACTTTATAAAGGAGATTTGGCAGACGGTTTGCATCTTTTTGAACATTTAGTAAATATTTTATGAACAAATTATGAACAAGTTGGTTTTTTGTTTATATTTAACAAACAATATTTTCACCAATTGTTAATTTTGAACAAAGAAAATCAGGTCAGCAATTTTGTCAAAAATTACCGCTCCCGACTTTTTCAGTCTGTCGGGGTGCTCGTGACCGCTCGTCAGAAGCACACAATCCGCACCGATTTCCGCCGCCATTTCGGCATCGTGTTCGAGGTCTCCGACCACGAGAACCCTCTCCGCGCCACTGTTTTCAAGGTATTTTTTTGCTCTTTCTACCTTGGAATCAGCCATGAAATCCGCCGCACCCAGCACCGCTTCAAAGCGGTCATAGACACCGTATTTCTTTGCATTCTCACAAAGCTGCGCATTATTTGACGACGATACTATTGCCTGGTGAATGCCCATAGAAGCGAAAATTCCAATGGCTTCTTCCGCCCCTTCGGTCAGACCGCATTCGTTCAGATGGTGCATATATCCTGCGTTGTATTCGGCAAGAATCTGCGGATAATCCTCTTTTTCAAGGTCAAAAACCTGCTCGTAAAAACGGATAATCGGTGTACCGATGCACTCTTTATAGCGGTTGATATCCATCGGAGGCTCTCCCCTCGCCTCAAGCATATCATTGACGCTCGCAAGTGACGCACCGATATCGTCAAGCAGCGTGCCGTTCCAATCCCAGATTACGTGTGTGTACTTCATCGGAAACACCTTCCTGTTGAAAATTCAAGTTGAATATGATACCATTTACTCAGCAAAAAGCCACGCAGAAGTGACTATATAATTAATGTTTTATATATAAAATAATACACATAGGTGATTATATGAATACTTTTGATAAAATTTACGCTGTTGTCAGATCCATCCCAAAGGGCAAGGTTGCACCCTACGGACTGGTCGCTCTGCTCGCAGGAAATCCCCGCTGGTCAAGGGTTGTAGGCTATGCGTTGCACGTCAACCCCGAGCCGATAAAGATTCCCTGCCACCGGGTTGTCACCAAGGACGGGGCACTCTCAAAGGCATTCGCCTTCGGAGGAGAGAATATGCAACGAACTCTCCTCGCAGAGGAAGGAATTGAATTCCTTCCCGACGGGAGAGTCGATATGAGCAGATTCCTCTGGAACGGAGAAAGACAGTAATATAATGTTATTATAATAGTTATTCGATAGGGGTGACAATTCCGTCATCGGAAATTCTGACCGCCTGAGGCTCGAAGCTCTCAATTTTATCAAGGTATTCCCTGCGCTCCTCGCCCTTGATAAGATGAGTTTCACAGCCCTCTTGAATCAGAGGAAGAAAGACGGTTTCAACGTTCAGATTTTTGTCAATTCTTAACGTTACGGCACAGGAATCAAGCGTATAGCTGCTGAACCAGAAATTGCCTATGCTGTAAGCAATCGGCTTGCCGTTATAGAATTCCATACCCTGAACGCAATGCGTATGACCGCCGATAACGGCATCCGCACCTGCATCGATATATTCACGCGCCATTGTTTTCTGCGAAGATTCGAGCTTCACGGAGTTTTCAGTGCCCCAATGAACGTTGGCAATCAGAATATCGCATTGAGCGTCGGCTTCCCTTATGGCTTCAAGGAAGTCGGCACTTTCGTACGTGCCCATAATTCCTGCGGAATCCTCGGTTGCAACGGGGGTGAAATAGACTTTTTCCGCACGGCTTGCGGCAATAATGCCGATTTTAACGCCGTTTACAATAAAATACTGCGCCTGCCTTGCTTCATCAAGGTCTTTTCCGGCACCAACATAAGGCATTCCTGCCGCTTCAAGGTGTTCGAGGGTATCGTAAAAGCCGATTTTGCCGTAATCATAAACGTGGTTGTTGGCAAGAGAAACGATATCGGCGCCCAAATCCTTGTGAATCTGAATCGTATCGGGCGAAGCCTGGAATGTCCAGGTTTTACCCGAAAGAGGCGTACCTCTCGTGCCGATGGAAAACTCGTTATTTATGAGAAGAATATCGCTTGCACGCAGATAATCCACAACCTCCGCATCAATGCATTCAAGCACGCCGCCCATTGTGTTTGCGTGACCCATGGGTGCGTAATCGGGGTCATAAAGCACGTCACCAACGAAAGAAACGTCAAAGGTATCCCTGCCGTTACTGCCGAAATCCCTTATATATTTTGTATTATTTAATCCGTTTGCAATGTCGAGGTTGGCGAGATAGGTATATCCCGTTGCGTGAAGCCACGAAGCATCGTTGAAAATACCGTTTTCCGCATCACCAAGCAGCATTTTCGTCTTTTCTGTGCCGATAAACTCAAGCAAATCAGCACTTACGGGCTTTCCGTAAGCTGAAGTAAGCTTCTGCGCCGCTTCGTCAAAATCGAAGGCGCCGTCGGGAGAATAAACCGCAAGCGTACCCATACCCTCAACTCTGCATCCGCTGAGAATAAGCGAAAGCATCGCAATCAGGAGCAAAACGGCAAACTTTCTTTTCAAAATTTATTCCTCCCCTGCCTCAAGCCTTGCCTGAAGCTCAATGATTTCAAGCAATTCAAGGCTCACGTTTTTCATATAATCAAGAATCTTTTCGTCTCTCACAAGATAGCGTGCCGCCATTCTGACCTGACGGACAAACTTCGGGTCGATTCTTTTTGACGAGCGGACAATCGGACACATCGTTGCTCTCGGGTCACGGATGACCTTGATGCTGATTTTTCCGTCCTCCTCCGTAACAAGCGGAAACAGAGGAAAAATTCTGCAGGCAAGCGGTCTTTCCGCTCTGTCGCACTCTCCCGAGCAGATTACCATGGGATAACCGTAGTTTCCCTCGGTCTCACAGACCTCAAAGCCCTCCTTATCGGCAAAGAGCTCTTCTTCATATGGGTAAAGCCACATACCTTTACAGTCTCCCCTGCAGCAAAGACCGTCGCAAAGTCTGCCGCAATTATAAAATCCGAGGGGCGTTTCGTGGTATAATCTCTCGTATGCTTCCCTTAATTCAGGGTTATCGGGTTTAATCATTTTTCAAAATTACCTTTCGTAAATCTGTTATATATCAACGGTTTTGGGCATAATGTAAACTTAACTTTACATACCGTATCCGTCTTTTTTCGTCAGTCAGCCCTGCTGTCATCTTATGCCTGTATTTTTACATAACAGTTTCAACCGTCAATAACTTTTTTATATTGATTTTCGAAGTCTGTAAAGTTATATCACTTTACAGACTTTTGCTTTTTTCAACGTTAAAAAAGCAGTGCAACAGGCACCTTGACTGCGGTTGATACGCTGAAAATCCGCCTTTTGACAGACGATATATATATTCTAATATTATTCGGCAAAAATATCAAGATTTTCTTGAAAATTAACTTTATTTTCCCGATATATTATGGTATACTTTAACATTATAAAATCATCATATATGATTTGAGGTGCTCCCGATTATGAAAAGACAAAGCGGAATGCTGATGCATATTTCCTCGCTCTACGGTGATTATTCCATAGGCACTTTCGGAAAAAATGCATTTGAATTCATCGATTTTCTCGTTGATTGCGGTTTTTCGGTGTGGCAGGTGCTGCCCTTCACCGTTACCGATGAATACAACTCTCCCTACAAATCGTTTTCTGCCTTCGGCGGAAATCCATATTTCATCGACCCCGAAATTCTTTTTGAAAAGGGATATATTCCAAAGGCAGACCTTGAAGGTTGCAAGCAGAATACTCCCTATTCCGCTGAATACAAGCGTCTCGGCGCTGAAAGAATGGCACTTTTAAGAAAAGCTTATAAGAATTGCAAGGATAATTCCGATGCTGAGGCGTTTATTGCCGAAAACCCGAGGCTTGAAGCATTCTGCAGATTTATGACCTTGCGTGAGCAGAACAACAATGCTCCCTGGCAAGATTGGGATTCCGATGAAATAACCGATACCGAAACTCTCGGTATGTGGAAATTCATACAGTACGAATTCTTTACTCAGTGGGCAAAAATCAAGGAATACGCCAATTCAAAGGGCGTCAGCATTATCGGCGATATTCCGATTTACGTCTCCGACGACAGCTGCGACGTCTGGGAAAACAGAAATCTTTTCCAGATTGATGAAAAAGGCTATCCGACAAGGGTTGCAGGCGTGCCGCCCGATTATTTTGCCGAGGACGGTCAGCTCTGGGGCAACCCTCTCTATGATTGGGATGAACTGAAAAAAGATAACTTCGGCTGGTGGAGAGAGCGCATCAGCCACGCTCTGACAATGTTTGACGGCGTAAGAATCGACCATTTCAGGGCGATTGAGGCTTATTGGTCGGTCGATTCAACCGAAACCACCGCAAGAAACGGCGTTTGGGTCAAGGGACCCGGCATTGATTTCGTCAATGCAATCAAAGAAGGCAACGAGGATAAACTCATCATTGCCGAGGACCTCGGTGACATCACCGACGAGGTGCGTGAGCTTGTAAATGAAAGCGGTTTCCCCGGAATGAGGATTTTCCAATTCGGCTTCCTTGATGACGGCGACAGCCTTCACGCTCCCCACAACTACATAAAAAATTCCGTTGCATATTCAGGAACCCATGATAATAACACTCTTTTCGGTTATCTCTGGGAAAGTCCCGATGACGTTAGAAAAAGAACGCTCGATTACTGCGGCTTCGGCGGCGGTGACTGGGGCGGCGCAACCCCTCTGCTTCTGCGTCAGGTTTTCGCCTGCGTAAGTGACCTTGCAATCATACCCGTTCAGGATTTCCTGATGTACGGCTCGGATACAAGAATCAACACTCCCGGCGTTGCAGATGGCAACTGGAGCTACAGAGTAACAAGAGAACAGCTTATGAATGCTGACAGAAATTTTTTCAAGGAATTGAACAGAATATACAAGAGATAAGGTTTTGAAATGAAGAAAGAATTTTTTACATTTGACGAAAGAATAAAAGAAGCCTCCGCAAAAGCTCTTGCAAAGGCAAGCGAAATGTTTGCGGAGATTGAAGAAATCACCGAATACAACCAGCAGAAGGTGCTTTCCGCATTCATCAACAACAACGTTTGCGAAGCGGATTTCTCGGGCACGACGGGCTACGGCTACGGTGACAGAGGCAGAGAAAAGCTCGACAGAATCTACGCCGATGCTTTCGGTGCGGAGGATGCAATAGTGCGCCACAGCTTCACCTGCGGCACTCACACCCTTGCGGTTGCTCTTTTCGGTATTCTCCGACCGGGCGACACTATGCTCTGCGTTACGGGCACACCCTATGACACAATTCACAGCGTTATCGGTCTTAGCGGCGAAGGAATGGGCTCGCTGAAGGAATTCGGAGTAAGCTACGCTCAGGTTGACCTTAAAGCTGACGGCAGACCCGACCTTGAAGCTATTGCTGAAGCAGTTAAAAGTAACCCGAAATTGGTTTATATCCAGCGCTCAAGGGGCTACAGCCTGCGTCCGAGCCTTTCTGTTGATGAAATCGGTGAAATCGTGGCGATAGTCAAAGAAAACTCCGATGCCGTTGTTATGGTTGACAACTGCTACGGTGAATTCGTTGAAACCCGTGAGCCCACCGAAGTCGGCGCAGACATCATCGCAGGCTCACTTATCAAGAATGCAGGCGGTGCTCTCGCAAGGACGGGCGGCTATATCGCAGGTAAAAAGGAGCTTGTTGAGCTTTGCGCATACAGAGCCACAACCCCCGGTCTCGGCAAAGAGGTCGGCTGCTCACTCGATGAAAACAGAAATATGTTTATGGGCGTTTTCAATGCGCCCAACGTTGTCGGCAGTGCACTTAAGGCGGCGGTTTTTGCCGCGGCTATGTTTGAGGATTTCGGATTTGCGGTCACTCCGGCAAGCAATGAAAGCCGCCACGATATAATTCAGGCTCTCTGCCTTGAGACCCCCGAAAGGCTCGTTGCTTTCTGCCAGGGTATCCAGTCGGGTGCGCCCGTCGATGCATTCGTTGTACCCGAGCCCTGGGATATGCCCGGCTATGACAGCAAGGTAATTATGGCCGCAGGCGCATTCATTATGGGCTCATCAATCGAGCTTTCCGCAGACGCGCCTCTGCGTGAGCCTTATGCGGTATGGCTTCAGGGCGGTATCAATTTCAGCAGCGCAAAAACGGCAATTATGCTTGCCGCTCAGAAGCTCCATAAGGAGGGTCTGATATAAATGGAATTCAAAGGAATCACAAGCGAAGCTCTGTTTATGATGGCGGACAACCGTTTCCGCAACTCAAAGCCGTATTATGACGAACACAAGGAAGAACTGAAGGCAAAGATGACCGTCCCGATGCGTCAGATTGCAGGGATTCTCGGTGAAGAATTGCTTTCGCTCGACCCGATGATGAATACGATTCCCACAAAAATGGTTTCACGAATCCGCAGAGACACGAGATATACCAAGGATAAGAGCCTCTACAGAGAGAATATGTGGATAATGTTTATGCGTGACAAGCATCAGTGGAGGGGTTACCCCTGTATGTGGTTTGAGGTTACGCCTGCATCATATTCTTACGGCGTGGGCTTTTTCGGTGACGAGCCGGGACTTATGGCGGAATTCAGAAAATTCCTGCGTGAGGAGAGCGAGGAATTCATTCAGGCGGCAATAAGCTGCGAGAATTCGGGCGCGCACCTGAGCGCAAGACATTACAAAAGACCCCAGCCCGATTGTCCGACTGGTCTTGAGGAATACTATAACTGCAAGGATTTTTATTTCATCAATTTTTCAGGCAATATGAAGGACCTCGAGGACGAAACGATAATTGATATCCTTCGCAAAGCATACAAGGCCTATGCGCCGATGTACCGTTTCCTGCTCAAGGTTTCGGACAGCTATTTTTCAAAGGAGGATTAATATGGATTATTCCCGTTTTAAAAGCGGCAGTGACATCAGAGGCTATGCCCTCGGTGACGAAAGCAATCCCCTTTTTATGAGTGACATAATGGTTATGCGCTCAGCATTCGCCTTCGCCGAATGGCTAAAAGCAAAGACGGGCAAAGAAAAGCTTTATATTTCCGTCGGTCACGACAGCCGCCTTTCGGCTGAAAGAATCAAAAACGCCGTCATAAAAGCTCTGTGCTCAAACGGCGTGAGCGTTGCGGACTGCGGACTTTGCTCAACGCCTGCAATGTTTATGACAACGGTTGAAATGGGCTGTGACGGTGCGGTGCAGATAACCGCAAGCCACCATCCCAAAGACAGAAACGGACTCAAATTCTTTACCCGTGACGGCGGTCTCGACGGCTCTGATATCGCAGATATACTCAAAAAAGCAGGCGAAACCGAAAATCCCCTCGGAAGTCTCGAGGGTGAATGCGGACCCTGCAGTTTTATGAAGCGTTATGCCGAAATTCTGCGTGAAATGATTATAAACGGAGTGGACAGCAAATCCGACCGTGAGCATCCCCTTACGGGAATGAAAATTGTTGTTGATGCAGGCAACGGCGTCGGCGGCTTCTATGCAACCGACGTGCTTGCACCTCTCGGCGCAGACGTTTCGGGCAGTGTTTATCTTGAGCCCGACGGTAATTTCCCGAACCACGCTCCGAATCCCGAAAATGCGCAGGCTATGGAATGCGTTTCCGCCGCAACAAAGAATGCCGGTGCGGATTTCGGTGTTATATTCGATACCGACGTTGACAGAGCGGCTTGCGTCGGTAAGGGCGGATTCGAAATCAACCGCAACCGACTTGTGGCTCTCGCTTCAAAGGTGGCCCTCGATTCCTGCAAGGGCGGCACGATTGTTACCGACAGCGTAACCTCCGACGGTCTTGCGGAATTTATAAAAGAAAACGGCGGTATTCATCTGCGTTTCAAGAGAGGATACCGTAACGTTATCAACAAGCAGCTTGAGCTTTGCAAAAAAGGTATCCCCTGCCCCCTCGCAATGGAAACCTCGGGGCACGCTGCATTTGCGGAAAACTATTTTCTCGATGACGGCGCATATCTGATAACAAAGCTCATCATTGAAGCGGCGGCACTTGCATCCGAAGGCAAAAGCCTTGAGGATTTGATTGCCGACCTTCGTGAGCCCGTCGAAGAAAAGGAGCTGCGCTTTAAGATTCTCTGCGATGATTTCCGTCCCGAGGGTGAAAAAATCATTGCTCTTTTTGAAGAAGAAGCAAAAAATCATATCGGCTGGCGTGCATCCGAGGATAACCACGAAGGAATCCGCATCAATGCCGATAAATCCTGCGGAAACGGCTGGTTTCTGCTCCGATTGAGTGTTCACGACCCGATAATCGTCCTCAACTCCGAAAGTGACGAAAAAGGCGGCACGCTCACAATGGCAAAGGAAATTCTGAATATCATTTCAGAAGCCAAAAACGTTGAATTGCTTGATATTTCCGCACTTAAGGCATATTGCGGATAAATATAAAAAGAAAGGAAAATGAAAATGATTGACAAAATTATCGCCGCATTTTTTGCATTCGTAACCTTTATCCTCTCGGCATTTTACACCCCCACACCCGTTACACCCGTAAACCCCGAAAACGTTCCCGAAGCAAAGCTTGAGCAGACCGTCACCGTAATGACCTATAACATTTATATGGGCGGCACAGGCGAAAAGGCTCCCGAAAACAGAAAACCTCTTATCAAGCAGAACGTTGAAAAATATAACCCCGATTCCTTCGGAATGCAGGAGGTTACCGAAAGCTGGTATGAGATGCTTAAGGAGACCTTCCCCGATTACGGCTGGGTCGGTGTAGGCAGAGCAAAGGACCTCGGCGGCGAGGCAAGTCCGATTTTCTATAAAAAGGACAAGTTTGAACTCGTTAACGGCGGCACCTTCTGGCTCTCAAAAACTCCCGACAAGCCTTCAAAGGGCTGGGACGCAATGTTCAACAGAGTGTGCACCTACGCCGTGCTCAAGGATAAGGAAACGGGCTTCACTTACGCTCATTTCAATGCTCACTTTGACCATCTCGGCGTTATCGCAAGGCAGGAATCCGTTGCCGTTGTGACAAAGAAGATTGCTGAAATTGCTCCCGATATGCCCGTTGTTTTCACGGGTGACCTCAATGAAAATATGGAGAGCGATATGTATAAATCCGTTATCGCAAGCGGCTTTGCCGATGCAAGAGTCCTTTCAGGCTCAGAGGATAACGACGGTACCTTCCACGGCTATTCCGACCTCACAACAAAAGAGCTTCCCATCGATTTCATTTTCGCAAATGCATTCGTGAAATCCGTCAGCAGCTATTCGGTTGACCGCAACAAGCTCAACGGCATCTATCCCTCAGACCATCATCCCGTTGCCTCAACTCTCGTTCTCTTCAACTGAAAGGAGATTTAGAATATGTATTTCAAAATGATGCAGGCAATTGTTGCCCTTGTGACGGCGATAATTTCCCTTTTTGCTCCCCAGACCCCCTCGCAGGGCATTAATCCGAGCACTCCGCCCGTCAACGTTAATCCCAATCCGATTGCTGAAGCAGCAAGCACGCAGGACGTAAAAATTATGTCCTATAATCTCAAAATCAGCGGAGACGGACTTCGTGCCGTTGAAAAAAGAGCCGTACATATCATCAACACAATAAACGAAAAAATGCCCGACTCCCTCGGCGTGCAGGAAGCGGACAAGAGATGGGTTGAAACCCTCGCCGCAGGTCTTTCGGACTATGCTCACGTTGAAAAATACAGAGACGACGGCGTTTCAGAGGGTGAATCCAGCGCAATTTTCTATCTCAAGGATAAGTATAACCTTGTTGATTCGGGTCATTTCTGGCTTTCCGAAACTCCCGACGAGCCCTCGCTCGGATGGGATGCCGCCTGCAACAGAATCTGCACCTACGCAATTCTCGAAAACAAGGAAACAAGCTTTACTTATGCTCATTTCAACGTGCATTTCGACCACGTCGGCAGCATTGCGCAGGCTGAATCCGTTTCTCTCATCACTGCAAAGATTGCGGAAATCGCTCCCGACCTTCCCGTTGTTATGACGGGTGACTTCAACGTTTCCGAAGGCTCGGATTGCTATAACGCTCTCATTGACTGCGGTCTTAAGGATACAAAGTATCTTGCCGAAAAAGCCGATAACCACTCAACCTATCACGGCTACCACGTTATTGTACCCTCAACAAAGCCCATTGATTTCATCTTCACAAACGGCTACGTTTCATCAGTCAAGTCATACAAAATCGATTCAGGCTTCATCGACCATATTCTCGCATCCGACCATTTTCCGATTACGGTGGAAATGACACTATTTAACGGAGGTAGTAAATAATGTTCAGAATTATGTCATTCAACCTTCTCTGCTGGGGCAACGGCCACAGAAACTACGTGCACAGAATTCCCCTTGTTTGTCAGATTATCCGTGAGGTAAAGCCCTCGTCCTTCGGCGTGCAGGAGGCTCACATCGAATGGATGACCGCACTCAGAGAAAACCTGCCCGAATATGATTTTGTCGGCGTTGGCAGAGACGACGGCAAAGAGGAAGGCGAATTTTCGGCTGTATTTTATCTCAAAGACGAATTCACAGCAAGTGACAGCGGCAATTTCTGGATTTCGGAAACGCCCGACGTACCCTCAAAGGGCTGGGACTCCGCCTGCACAAGAATCGCAACCTACGTCAAGCTCACTCACAAGGAAAGCGGCAAAGCATATATCCATTTCAACACCCATCTTGACCACATCGGCAGAATTGCACAGATTAACGGTGCAAAAATGATCCAGGAAAAAGCGGCTTCCTTCGGCGGCGTACCCGTTGTATGCACAGGCGATTTCAACGTTGAGCAGGGCTCGGATTGCTATAACACAATGATAAGCGCAAATATGGCTGATGCACGCACACTTGCACCCGATACCGACGATTGCTATACCTTCCACGGCTTCAGACCCGACGAAATTCAGTCAATTATCGACTTTGTTTTCGTTGACAAGGCAACCGTCAAGCCCCTTAATTTCAAGGTTGTCAACAAGCTGATTGACGGCGAATTCTATTCCGACCATCACGCAGTTTATGCGGATATCGAGCTCGTCTGATTCAATAAAAACGGGCGGATAATATCTGTCCCTACTTTTATGTTATGAAAGAAAAACTCCCGTACCAACGTACGGGAGTTTTTTTATGTCATTTTATACCTTTTCTCTGTATTTCTTTCTGATGAATCTGAACAGCACGTATGCAAGGCAGATTGCAACGAAAATACCGATATAGAGAACGTAATTCCATGCCTCGGGAGTCATTATCGTACCCTCCGAATTGCCCAGCTCACCGTCACCGAAGAAGAAATCATAGTTGCTCGAATCTGAATTCGGAATATGATTCTTCACATCGTCCCAAAGCGTGCTCATAAGAGCAAGCGTATCGGGCTTGAGGTTGAGGAAATTCTGTGTCTTGAACTTGCCGTCCTCGGGATAGAGGATTTCGTTTTCGTAATAGCTATATTCGGGGTTTGTGTAAACTCCCGTATGAGGACTTGCATAGCAGATATATTCGGCGTTTGCAAGAGCAATTTCAGGGTCGAGCATATAGTCGATAAAAAGCTCTGCCGCACGCTTATTCTGCGAGCCCTTGAGAATGCACATCGCATCAACGAAGAAGTTGATACCTTCCTCGGGGAAAACAAGAGCAAGGGCCGGGTTATTCTCCTGCATTGAAAGGAAATCGCCTGCGTAGTAAGGCGCAAATGCAGCTTCACCCGATTCCATCATATTGAAAACCTCGTCGCTGACGTAGCTCGGTGAAACAATCTTCTGTTCCTTAAGAAGCTCTGCGGCAACCTTCCAGGCTGCTTCGGATTCCATATTGTAATCCATTCCGAGAATACTCTGCGCAATCGCAAAGGCGTCTCGGGGATTATTGAACATAAGGATTTCACCGCTATAGTTTTTATCCCAGAGTGCACTCCAGCTCGTGGGAGCCTCCGAAACCATTTCGGTGTTATAAATCAGACCGACCATTCCGACGGTATAGGGCACGGAATATTCGTTTTTCGGGTCATAGCTGAGAGAGCGGTATTTTTCGGGAATATACTGATAATTCGGGATGTTGGTAAGGTCTATTTTATCAAGCATATCCTCGGCAATCATTCGCTCAATCATATAGTCCGAGGGAATAACGATATCGTACGCAACGCCGCCGCTTTTGAGCTTTGAATACATTGTTTCGTTGTTATCGAAGGTATCATAAACAACGGTGATGCCGTATCTGTTTTCAAATTCCTTGATGACGTCAAGCGAGTCATCAGAGCCGTCTGAAATATATTCGCCCCAGTTATAAACGTAGAGGGTTGTGCCTCTGAGGGCTTCAATTTCATCCGCTTCAGCCGCAAAGCCCGAGAAAGCGGGAAGCATAACGGCCGCAAGTGCAAGAAGCAATGCAAAAACTTTTTTCACACCTTGCAACTCCTTTCTAAATCACACTTGGAAAATCAGCTTTTTTTCTTTGTTTTGTCCTCACTCTTCTGCTGGGCGATATTATAGATGATAAGAAGCACGAGAATGCTTACGAATATCAGAGCTGAAAGAGCATACATATCGGGCTTGACTCTTTTCTTGGTCATTGAGAAAATCGCAATCGGAAGAGTCTGGAAACCGGGACCGCTTGTGAAATAGCTGATAATGAAATCGTCAAGCGAAAGAGTAAACGCCATAATCATTCCCGTAATAACGCCGGGCATAATTGAAGGCAAAACAACCTTGAAAAAGGCTGAAACGGGTTTGCAGCCGAGATCCTGCGCAGCTTCTGCGAGGTTTTTATCCGTCTGACGAAGCTTCGGCAAAACGTTGAGAATGACGTAGGGCAGGTTGAACGTAACGTGCGCTATGAGCATCGTGCCGAAGCCGAGCACCGCGCTGTTGCTGACGAGTCTGCCTGCAAAAACAAACAGAAGCATCATTGAAATACCCGTTACGATTTCGGGATTCATCATAGGAATATTCGTTACTGCCATAATACCCGAGCGGACGGGACCTTTTTTCATCTTATCAATACCTACCGCTGCGGCTGTGCCGAGCACGGTTGCAATAACCGATGAGCAAACGGCAAGAATAACCGTGTTATAAAGTGCGGTAAGCGTTGCCTCATCCTTGAAAAGAGCCTTATACCACTGCAGTGAAAAGCCCGAAAGCATACTTGTGCTTGACGATGAGTTGAACGAAAAAACAATAAGAACGATAATAGGTGCGTAAAGGAAAAGGAAAACGAGAACGGTGTAAATCTTTGAAAAAGCTTTCATATCACCATGCCCTCCTCATCCTCCGTGAAGCGGTTCATAACCGCCATACAGATAAGAATAAGCACCATAAGTACGAGCGAAATCGCCGCACCGAGATTATAGTTATACGACTGCTGGAACTGTCTTTCGATAACGTCACCGATAAGGTCAAATGAGCCGCCGCCAAGCTTCTGCGAAATATAGAACGTGCTGACGGAGGGCACGAAAACCATCGTGATTCCGGAAATAACGCCGGGCATACTCATCGGAATAATGCATTTTCTGATAACCGTGAGTCTGTTGCCGCCAAGGTCCTGACAAGCCTCAACCATTGAGTAATCAAGCTTTGCCATAACCGAATAAATCGGCATTATCATATACGGCAGGAAGTTATATACCATACCGAGGATAACTGCGCCGGGAGTATTTATCATATGTACGGGGTCTATGCCGAGCTTTGTGAGAAAGCCGTTGATGATACCCGTATCCTGAAGCAATGCCATCCACGAATAAGTTCTGATAAGGAAGCTCATCCACATCGGAAGCATTACAAGCATAACAAGAGTCCTCTGAACCTTGTCGGTTTTCTGCGAAATGAAATACGCAAGAGGAAACGCAATCACAAGGCAAATCAGCGTTGCAACGATTCCGAACCATATTGAACGCAGAAAAGTCGGAGCATATTTGCCGAGCTCCGCCATATTATCGAGGGTGAAGCTGCCGTCGGCAGTTGTGAAGGAATAATAAACAACAAAAATCAACGGCGCAATAATGAACAGCACTGCCCAGACGATATAAGGCGCGGCAATCAGCTTTGAGCCGAGAGATGAACGGTTGCTCATTCTTCCTCCACCTCCTCGGGGTCGGAAAGCTCGTCAAACTCCTCGCTGAAGGAGCTGTAATCGCCGTAAATACCCGAATATTCGGATTTTTTCATAATATGAATTGCGTCGGGCTCGATGAAAAGACCGATTTTGCTGCCCTCGGGATGATAGTCGGTCGTCTGAATCATCCACTTGAAACCGCCGATATCTACGATAATTTCAAAATGAACGCCCTTGAAGGTTACGGAAGTAACCTCGCCCTTAAGCATACCCTTTTCAACAGGGACAACGTCAACGTCCTCGGGACGGACAACGACGTCAATGGCTTCGTTCTTCGCAAAGCCCTTATCAAGACATTCGAATCTTGCACCCGAGAATTCAACGAGACAGTCATCAAGCATAATGCCGTCAAGGATATTACTCTCGCCGATGAAATCGGCAACGAATGCGTTTTTGGGCTCGTTATAAATATCAAGAGGAGTGCCAATCTGCTGGATAACGCCGCTGTCCATAACAACAACGGTATCGAACATTGAAAGAGCTTCCTCCTGGTCGTGGGTAACGTAGATAAAGGTTATGCCGAGCCTTTGCTGGATATTTTTAAGCTCGTGCTGCATATCCTTGCGCAGCTTGAGGTCAAGCGCACCGAGAGGCTCGTCAAGAAGAAGCACTCTGGGCTTGACTGCGAGAGCTCTCGCAATCGCAACTCTCTGCTGCTGACCGCCCGAAAGTGAATTTATATTGCGCTTATTAAAGCCCTTGAGATTGACAAGAGCCAGCATTTCCTCAACGGTTTCTTTAATCTGCTTTTCGGGAATCTTTTTGATTCTCAGACCGAAAGCAACGTTTTCAAAAACATTAAGGTGAGGAAAAAGAGCATAACGCTGAAAAATGGTGTTCACCTGTCTCTTATGAGGCGGTACACCATTGATTTTTTTGCCTTCAAAAATAACCTCACCCTCATCGGGCTCGATAAAGCCTGCAATGATGCGCAGAGTTGTTGTTTTACCGCATCCCGAGGGACCGAGAAACGTGATAAACTCCTTATCGCGGATATAGAGGTTAAGGTCTTTAAGCACCTGATTATCTCCGAATTTTACGGAAATGTTTTTTAAATCGATGATAACGTTTTCTTTCAATTATGCATCCCCTCTCTGCCCTTTCCGAACAAGCGGACAAAAACGGCTGATAATAACTCTCGGGCACATATTACCCAATATTACTTTACTCTATAAAAGTATAATATAAAATATAGAGCAAAAACTTGCAAATGTCAACAATTTTTTTAACTTATCCGTGAAAAATCCGTTTCGGTTTGGATTTTTCAAATATTTTGCTCTGAAATGCTCCGAAATACTCGTTTTTGCTCCGTTTTTCTCACTTTTTTGTTTTGAAAAAATTTTTTTGAAATTCTGCCGTTTTCTTCCCTTTCAAGCCTGATAACACCGTCATTTTCAGGCAATACTGTTATTGCAAGAAAATGATTACGGGGTGATAAGTTGCAATTCAACAAGGTTGAAATCTGCGGAATCAACACCGCGAAGCTTAAGGTACTCAAGGAAAGCGAAAAAATGGAGCTTCTGCGAAAAGCAAGGTCGGGCGATAAAAAAGCCCGTGAGGACCTGGTGATGGGCAATCTCAGGCTCGTACTGAGCGTTATCCAGCGCTTTGCAAACAGAGGAGAAAATCCCGATGACCTTTTTCAGGTCGGATGCATCGGTCTTATAAAGGCGATTGACAATTTTGACCTGAATCTTGACGTCAGATTCAGCACCTACGCCTGCCCGATGATTATCGGCGAAGTGCGGCGGCATCTTCGGGACAACAATCCCGTCAGGGTCAGCCGCTCGGTCAGGGATATGGCATACCACGCAATGCAGGTGCGTGAAAGGCTGATAAACGAGCTTGAAAGAGACCCGACTCCCGAAGAAATTGCCAAGGAGCTCGGCACGGACAGAGAAAGCGTTGTTATTGCGCTCGATGCAATCGTTGAGCCCGTTTCGCTCAATGAGCCCGTTTATTCGGACGGCGGCGATACGATTTACGTTATGGACCAGATTGGCTCAAACGAAACCGACGAAAGCTGGCTCGATGAAATCCTGCTGCGTCAATCAATAAAAGAGCTGAATCCGAGAGAAAAGAAAATTCTGTGGCTTCGGTTTATGGCAGGCAAAACTCAGATGGAGGTTGCAAACGAAATCGGCATTTCGCAAGCGCAGGTTTCAAGACTCGAAAAAGGCGCAATCAAGAGAATCAAGGATAACAACAGAGCATAAAAAAGCGGAGAGTGTTTCATTACACTCTCCGTTGAATTTACATCAATGCAACCGACATCGCAAGAAGCACCTGCGCAGGATAATAGGTTGAAAGCTCTAAAGTTACAAGAGCATTCTTGCGCTTGACCGCCGTGAAATAAAGAATTGCAAGGCAGGTATCGCTGATAAGAAAGCAGACGCAGGAAATCAATGCCGTTATGTACGCAGGATGAACCTCGTTGTGATGAATCATTTCCGCCGCCATTGCAATCTTTATGAAAAGAAGTCCGTAATAAAGCGACATAATCAGCTTCATCTTAAGGTCAACCTTCATTTTGAGAACGCCTGCAAGAACAAAGGCAATCACTGCACCGCCGAGACCTGCAAGCAGAGTTATCGGATGAACACCGACCTGAGTGACGAATGCACACAGACAGCAGATATGACCGAGCGAAAAGAAAAGCAGGCCGAGAACAATCAGCTTTGATTTGAATTTCGGTGCAATTTCCTTGATGCCCAGAAGAACGTCACCGAAAAATCCGAACATCAGAGCAAAGGATACAAGGCAGAAATAATACGTTTCCTTGGGTGAAAAGCTGTAACCGACAATTGCAACCGAAACGAATGCAAAGCTTGCCAGAAACTTGAAAAGCATACCTTCAAATGACTTACCTTTTCGTCTGAGCAAAATACAGCAGAGTGCAAAAACCGCCGTCAGACCTGCAAGCACGTAGCAAAGCGGTGACATAAAATTCCTCCCTTAATTATTATTAGTATATTCAGTCCATACGCCGTCGGATTCAAAACCGATTTTTTCATAGAAACCGAGAAGTGAATCTTTGCGGCAAAAAAGATAAACCGTTTTGTCCTCAAAGCTGTCGGCAAGTGCCTTGACGAGCTTTGAAGCATAACCGTTTCCTCTTGCGGATTCTCTTGTAGCAACCGCGCCGAGGAGAACGGATTTTTCGCCGATAAACAGAGCGCTTGCACAAGCGTTAAGCTCCTCGCCTGCACAAACGGCAAGCCTCGCCGCACCCTTATTCAGCTTTGAGCAATAATCTGCAAGAAACGAGCCGTAATCGCCCATTTCAAAGCCGCATTCACAAAGCAGAGAGAAAACCTCTTTTTTATCGTAATCCCATATAACGCAAGGGTCTGCAGGTGTCGGCTGACCTCTATATTTAACAATAAACGATGATTTTGAAGCGGTGAAGCCGAGCTTCTTCAGCACCTCTTCACAGCACGAAAGAACAGCGAATCCCACCGTTTTCACAAACTCATTAAGCTCCTCGAAATCCGCTTTTTCCGTAGAGCATATGCTCATATTGCCGTCGATTCTGCTCACCGCGGCAACGGGCTCGTTTTCAATATACTGAACCCAGAAAAGCACGAAATTATGCCCGAAACCGTAAGTTTTTGCAAGAGCAGAAATCCTTGCAGCATAGGGGTCATCGGGCAGAAAATCAAGCTGTGACAAGTTATCGCATAGCTTCAGCATGAGGCAAACTCCTCTGCAAGAGCCTTGATAAGCTTAAGGCTTTCCTCCGCGTCCTTATATTTTATAACGCACGAGGGAGAGTGAAGATAACGGCAGGGCACCGAAACGGTCAGCACCTTGACGCCTCCCCTGCTCTTATGGATTGCGCCTGCATCGTTGCCGCCTGCAACGAGAGTTTTAGGCTGGCATAAAATATTCTTTTCGGCGGCAATCTCAAACGCTCTGTCAAAAAGAGCCTTGTCATAAATGGTGCTTCTGTCCATAAAGGAAACCGCACCGCCGTTGCCGCAGATACATACTCTGTTATTGTCTTTTACGCCCGAGATATCCGCCGCAGTTGTTGTTTCAACAACCACCGCATAATCGGGTGCTATGCCGAAAGCCGCAGTCTGCGCTCCCCTTGTGCCGATTTCCTCCTGCACGCTGAACGAAAACCACGCATCGTATTCGGTTTCGCCTCTGATAATTTCAATCAGGATTGCGCATCCGACCCTGTCGTCGAGAGCCTTTGCCTTGATAAATCCGTCGCCGAATTCCTCGAATCCGCCGCCGAACCATACGGCATCTCCGAGCGAAACAACAGCTTCTGCTTCGGCTTTGTCCGCCGCACCGATATCGATATAAAGCTCATCCGCAGAGGGAATGGCATCCTCTTTATCTTTATCGACAAGGTGTACGGGCTTGATGCCGATAACGCCGTTGACTGCGTTTTCACCGACCCTGACACTTCTGCCGATAATTACTTTTGAATTGATGCCGCCGACCTTTGCGAATTTCAAGAATCCGTCGGAGCTGATGCCCGTAACAATCATACCGACCTCATCCATATGAGCATCAAGCATAACCTTGTTTTTTGCGGGATTCCTGCCTTTTTTGAAAACTATAAGATTGCCGAGGGGGTCAACGGAATAATCGGCATAATCCTTTATTTTATCAATTATATAGTCACGGACAGCGTTTTCTCTGCCCGAAATTCCCGAAAGGGAGCAAAGTTCTTTGATAAGCTCAAGCATTTTCCTTGCTCCTTTCAGAAATATATTCCGCCATTAATCTTGCGGTGCTTTCGATATCCTCAAGGTCACAAACCTCGCACGCAGTATGCATATTGCGAAGCGGCACGGAAATCAAAGCAGTTCTGACACCTCTGCCCGATACCTGGATTTCGTCGCAGTTTGTGCCCGTTTTGCCGCCCATAACCTCAAGCTGATAAGGAATCTCTTCTCTTTTTGCGATTTCCTCAAGAGCCTTGCTCATCGCATAGTCAAGCGAAGGCGCATAGCCTATCATTGCGCCTTTTCCGAGTGCACCGTATTTTTCGGAGCTGACCGACGGAGCCGCCGCAAAGCTGACGTCAACGGCAATTGCCTCATCGGGCTGAGCTGAAAAAGCCGCCGTCTGCGCACCGCTTCCGCCCGTTTCCTCCTGAACGGAAAATATAACGCCGAGATTGGCATCAACACCTTTTTCTTCAAGAATTTCAAGGCATCTGAGTATAGCAACAACGCCCGCTCTGTCATCAACCGAGGGTGAGCTTATACGGTTGCCGAGCAGAGTAAGGTATTCGCCGTTGAAGGTAATTCTGTCACCGAGCGACACAATTTTTTCGGCTTCCTCCTTCGTCATTCCGATATCGATTGCCATTTCGTCAAACGGCAGAGCCTTTGCCGCTTCATCAGGCTTTGCAAGGTGAGGAGGAGTTGAGGTTATAACTCCGAAAATATCCTCCTTGCCGTGTACGGTAACTTCAGCCGCGGCAAGGACTCGTCTGTCCGCACCGCCGCACTTGGCAAACTTGATGAAGCCGTCCTCATCGATTGCGGTGACGATGAGACCTATCTGGTCAAGGTGAGCATCAAGCAGAATAAAAGGTCCGTTCCCCTCTTTTCTGCCTCTGACGCTTCCGAGTGCATCGGTGGTTACGGGCATAAATCTGCCGAGCATTTCCGATGCTACCCTTGCAGCTTCGGATTCAGCGCCCGAAACGCCCTTTGCAGAGCAAAGAGCTTCGAGCATATCCGAAATGCCTGCGAATTTATTCATAAAATCACTTCCGAATTATTCGATAACTTTAACGCCGCCGACGGGACGGATATTAAGCACGTAGCAGGATTTCTCACCGAAAACGGCGCAGATTTCCGACTTGAATTCTGCAAGCATATCCTCGGGAACAAATGCCTGAATCGTACCTGCGAAGCCGCCGCCGTGAACTCTCCATGCGCCCTTGCCCTTGAGAATGCGGTTGCAGATTGCAAGAGCAACGCTGACGGGCTGGTCGGAGGGTGCCTTGCAGGTATATACGTTCTGGTTATACATATATGAAGAATAACCGCTGTCAACAATCAGAGCCTTGAATGCTTCAAAATCGTTTGAAGCAAGAGCCTCGGCCTGAAGGTCAACTCTCTTGTTTTCCTCAAAGAAATGCATTGCACGGAGAACTGCTCTGTCGCCTGCGGATTCACGGATAACGGGGATATTCTTTCTGAAATCGTCAAAATCAACGTCACGGAGAACACCCTTGCCGAATTTTGCGGCAACAGCCTCCATTTCGCCTCTTACTGCCGCATATTCATCGGTAAGGTCGGCATGGTTTCCGCCCGTATCAACGATGCAGAGAGCGTGGTTGCAGGATGCAAAATCGAAAGCAACCTTATTGATAACGGGAACGGAGGGGTCCTTGAAATCAATCTGGACAAAGCTGCCGACGGAACAAGCCATCTGGTCCATGAGACCGCAGGGCTTACCGAAATACTCGTTCTCGGCAAACTGTGCAATCTGAGCGATTTCAACAGCACTTACCTTGCCGTCATTATAAAGATGGTTGAGAATTGTTCCGAGAAGAACTTCAAAAGCGGCAGAGGACGAAAGACCCGAACCCGAAAGAACGTCGGATGCGGTTGCGGCATCGAAGCCGCCGATATTATAGCCTCTGTTTCTGAAGCCTGCGGCAACGCCTCTGACAAGAGAAGCGGATCTGCCTCTTTCGTCGGGCATAACGCTCATATCGGCAAGGTCAACAACGTCCATTTTGTAGCCTTCCGACTTTACTCTTACAATGTTTTCATCATTCTTTGATGCAACTGCAACGGCATCAAGATTGACGCTTGCGGCAAGCACCTTGCCGTGGTTGTGGTCTGTGTGGTTGCCGCCGACTTCTGTTCTGCCGGGTGCACTGAAAACGCCGACTTCTCTGTCCGTACCGAAAAGCTGCTCAAAGCTCTCGGCAATTCGGATATATCTTTCCTTCTGCGAATCGACGTCCTCTTTCTTATAGATTCCCGCAAAAATACCGTCATATTCTGCGGTTGCAAGTTTCATTTTAAGATCAGATGTTTTTATCATTTTGCTCTTCCTTTCTTTGAAGCTTTATTTTTGATTTTAACCTTCGCCTTGCGTACGGCAGTTTCAATCCAACGCCACATTCCGTTGACGCAGACAAGCGAAATGCCTGATGCAAATGCGAGTATCATTATCGGCACAATGAATTCGGGTGACAGCGGGTCATAAACATTGCGTCCGACGAAAGTGTAAGAAATAATACGCGGCATAAATCCGATAACGGATAAAAGAATGAAACGGAGATATTCAAAACGGAGCGAGCCGTAAATGCCCGAAATACTATTAACGGGCATAAAGGGTATCAGACGGAGAATGATGAGAAGCGAGGAGTTTCCGTTTCCGTCCTGCTCAATCAGCCTGCGGAGCCTGTCATATTTGCGCAGCAATCTCCACGCACTGCCCGCACCGAAGCGTCTGCCCATAAAATAGCGTATGGTCAGCAGAATACAGAAGCCCGCAACGTTGACGGGTACGGAAAAATACATCGGAAGCATCGCTCCGGTAAGAAAACAAACCGTTGACGTAGGATAAATCGGAATAAAGCTTTTGACCGCAAACAAAAGAAGAATAACCGCCGCAAACACCCATTTATCGTCAAGATGAGCTATCTGCGTTTCAATTAAAGCGAGCTCGCTTTTGATTACTTCATACCAATGCCACAGCTCGTCATACTGAAGCATATATAATAGGACTGCGGCTGCAATGCCGATTCCGATAAGGATAAGACCGCTGAATAACACTATTTTTTGAGGTTTTTGTTTGCCTTTCAAATTTTCACCTCAATTCACACTTGCACTTATACACGATATATTTTATAATATAAATATTCATCGGTCAACATTTATTTGAAATATTTTGAATTTTATCAGATCGGAGGATGATTTCGGATGAAGATAACCGTTCTTGACGGATTTGCAGAAAATCCGGGCGACCTTTCCTGGGAATGGCTCGCAGAATACGGCGAATACACAGTATATGACCGCACCCCTGCAGACCTGATTGCAGAAAGAGCAGAGGGCTGCGATATCGTTATCACCAACAAAACTCCCCTTCGCAGGGATTTACTCAAAACGCTCACAAATCTTAAGTACGTCGGTCTGCTCAGCACGGGCTACAACATCGTTGACTGGGATTACTGCAAGGAGGCAGGCATACCCGTGTGCAACATTCCGTCATACAGCACCGCCGCAGTTGCACAGCTTACGTTCGCACTGATTCTCGAGCACACAAACGCCGTTGCAATCCACAGCGAATCCGTACACGGCGGCGAATGGGCGGCCTGCAAGGATTTCTGCTATCAGAAAGCACCGCTGACAGAGCTTCTGGGCAAAACAATCGGCATTATCGGCTTCGGAAACATCGGCAAGGCGGTTGCAAAAATCGCACTTGCATTCGGAATGAAGGTTATCGCAACAACAAACCGTCCTGCACCTTTCGAAGGCGTTGAATTCACGGACAGAGACACCCTGCTTGCAAACAGCGATTTCGTTTCGCTCCACTGTCCTCTGACGGAGAAAACCGAGGGTATGGTCAATGCTGATTTTCTCGCAAAAATGAAGCCTTCAGCTATGCTTGTCAACACCTCAAGAGGTCAGGTTGTCAACGAAAACGACCTTGCGCAAGCACTTGAAAACGGCGTAATTGCCGCCGCAGGACTTGACGTTTTGTCGCAGGAGCCTCCGAAGGCAGACAACCCCCTTTTCGGACTTAAAAACTGCCATATCACACCTCATATTGCGTGGGCAGGCTACGAGACAAGAGTCAGACTCATGGAAATCTGCAAAGAAAATCTCAAGGCATTTTCACTCGGCAAACCGATTAACGTTGTGTACTAAAAAGAGAGCAGGTGCTTCGGAAAGCACCTGCATTTTTTTATTGCTGAGCAACAAATCCCGAGCCGTCATTCGTGAAAACAACGTCTACTGTTGATAGGTTTTCGTTAAAAATCATCGAGATATAAAGCTCATCCTCCGAATTGATTCCGTCATAAATATAGGTTGAGCAGCCGTCAAGCTCATAAACAAAAATTTCACCGACAAAGCCGTTATTTTCAAGGGCGTTGACATAGTTGTCATACTGTCTTCTCGTAACTCCGACAAACGCATTTTCCTTGATATAAGTAATCTGCCATTTTTCGTGGAATGCGCCGTCAAATTCGTGATTCAGAAGCTGACCCGTTGAGGTTACTTCCTTGTAAACCCCCGGCACCATAGAATAGCCTTCAAACACGGGAAAATACTGCCCGAGCTCGGGGTAAAAGGAAACGCCGCATTCAACGATATCAAGCGTTACGGCATAGCTGCCGTCGATTTCCTTTTCGCAGTCAACAACGCTGATAACGTGCTTTCCGTTTTGCCAGCCGCCGTATAAATCCGGCGGATAATATTCGTAAGTTGAGATGTTGGATTCAATAAACCTGATTCCGCCTTTATAACCTGCATTTACAAGGTCGGCTGAGAAATTCATCAGGCTGTGCTTCGGTGCGGAAAACTTGAATCTTATCCAATCTGAGCGGTAGCCCTCCGTTGATTTTTCCGCAGGGTATTTAATGATTGAAATGTTTGACGTTCCCTCGGGAATCGACGGGAAGCCTTCGGGAAGCTCATTCTTTGAAATCTGAATCGATTCTGTTGTTTTTTCTCCCGTCGCGCCCTCGGAAACAGGCTTCGTTTCAAACCAATCCGCCTTTGTTTCTCTCGGAATTCCCGTATATTCGTCAACGTTAACGTAGCTGACGTTTGGATTGCCTCCGTTATCGCAGGCACAAAGAAAAATCATCGGTATGCAAAGCAATAATGCAATAAATCTTTTCATTTTCAATCCTCCTGCATCCAATAATAACACAGATTTTTTTATTTTTCAACACACTGTTGCGTAACTGCAAAGATTTTGTTATAATTATCGGTAATTCAGCTTCGGAGGTGAAAAAATGCCGCGGGAAATCAGCTATACCGTTACGGAGGAATACGACGGTAAGAAAGTTGTTCATTTTCTTCGGGGATATTGCGGACTATCGTCGCGTTTACTCAGAAGTATCAAATTCACGCCCGACGGCATGAAGCTCAACGGCGAAAAAACACGCACAATCGACAGAATAAAGTGCGGCGATATCATCACGATTTTTATGCCCGACAGCGGTGCCGCACCCGAGCCGATGAAAGCGGATTTGCAGATAATATATGAGGATGACGACATCCTCGTTATCAACAAATCACCCTTTATGGCGATGCATCCGACCCACAATCATCAGGGCGATACCCTTGCAAACGCTGTTGCCGCTTACCTTGATACAAAAGGAATCCGAAGCTCGTTTCGTTCCGTGGGAAGGCTTGACAAAGGCACCTCGGGCGTGGTGGTATGTGCGCTCAATTCGCTTGCCGCCTGCAAGCTTTCGGGAAACGTAAAAAAGGAATACTGTGCACTCGTAAAGGGTAACCTTTCGGGAAGCGGCAGCATTGACGTGCCGATTTACAGACCCGACCCGATGAAAACCCTGCGTGCGTGCTCATATGAGATTGAAGGCGAAGCTGCCCTCACCCATTGGACAGCAGAGCAGGAATTCGGCGGTGCAACGCTCGTTCGTCTCAATCTTGAGACGGGCAGGACCCATCAGATAAGAGTGCATATGGCTTATATCGGTCATCCGCTTGCAGGCGATGATATGTACGGCGATTTTATGCCGCAAATCGGGCATCAGCTTCTGCATTGCCGCCGCTGCACACTCACCCATCCCGTTACGGGTGAGGAAATGATTTTTGAAGCAAAACTGTGGGATGACTTTGTAAATGCCGTTGAAACAGTGAAAAAGCCGTGTGAAACCGCATAAATATTCGTAAAGATTTATAAAAATACATATTTTACTTGATTTTTCTGTATTTAATGATATAATTAAGATACCAAAAATTTACGGAGGTAAACATAATGAAAAAGCTTACAAAAATCCTCGCTCTTGTTATGGCTCTTGTTTTTGTCGTAACCGCATTCTCAGCCTGCGGCGGAACAAAGAACGCAGCAGTCAAGGTTATTGACATCGAGCTCACAGACGAAAACTACGCATTCGGTGTTGACAAAAATCAGCCCGAGCTTCTCGCAAAAGTAAACGCATTCATCAAAGAAATCAAAGAAAACGGCAAATTTGAAGCTATCTGCAACAACTATTTCGGTGACGGCACTCCCGTTGCAGTTAAGTCAGCTAAGCTTGACACAAGCAAAGATCAGCTTGTTGTTGCAACAAACGCCGCTTTCGAGCCCTTTGAGTACACTCCCAATGCAGGTGAGGATTACTACGGCATCGATATGGAAATCGCTGCTGCCCTTGCTGAATATCTCGGTCAGGAACTCGTTATTCAGAATATGGATTTTGAAGCAGTATGTCTTTCCGTTGGTCAGCATCAGTGCGACATCGCTATGGCAGGTCTCACAATCAAGCCTGACAGAGAGCAGTACGTAACCTTCTCCGACTCATACTACGCAGCATCACAGAAGCTCATCGTTACCGGTGACAACACTGCTTTCGATGCTTGCACAACCAAGGAAGAAATCGAAACAATCCTTAACGGCTACACCGCAGAAACAAAAATCGGCGTTCAGGGCGGCACAACAGGTCAGTTCTATGTTGAAGGCGATGAGAGCTGGGGATTTGACGGTTTTGCCGCTACCTGCGTTCCTTATAAGAACGGCTCACTTGCAGTTCAGGACCTTATCAATGGCGGCGTTCAGGCTGTTATCATCGACTCCGCACCCGCAGCCTGCATCACAGAATCTATCAACGAAGTAAACTGATTGACCTTTCAACATTAAATTTTCGGCAGCCTCACCTTCGGGTGGGGTTGCTTTATGAAAAGGAACAAAGCATATGAATTTTGATGCAAAGATTAATAAATTCATTGACATACTCGTTAATCAGAACGGCTATATCAAGGTTTTGGAGGGTCTCGAAAACACCCTCAAAATCGCAATACTCGGTCTTGTTATCGGTATCGTCATCGGCACTCTGATTGCAACGGTAAGAGTTATTCCAAAATATAAGCTCCTGCCCAGAATCCTCAACAGCATCTGCTCATTCTACGTAGCATTTTTCAGAGGAACTCCCATGGTTGTTCAGCTCCTTGTTTTTTACTATGTTGCACTGCCTCTTATGGGTATCCGTTTGCCGTCGGTAACGGTTGCAATTGCTGTTTTCGGTCTCAACAGCGGTGCTTATATCTCTGAAATTATGCGAAGCGGCATTCAATCGGTTGACGTGGGTCAGACAGAAGGCGGCCGCTCCGTCGGTCTGAGCTTTTCAACAACGATGCTTAAAATCGTTATTCCTCAGGCAGTCAAAAACATTCTGCCCACACTTGGCAACGAATTCATCGTTCTTATCAAGGAAACATCGATCGTTTCGTTTATCGGCGCAGCCGACCTTTACGTTGCGTTCAATTACATAGGTTCAAACAGCTACGAATTTATGGTGCCTTATATCACAATGGCTCTCATTTATATCGTTCTGGTCTGCATCATCACGCTGCTTATCAAGATTATGGAAAGGAGCCTAAAAAAGAGTGATAGACGTAATTAATCTCCGAAAAAGCTTCGGCAAGGTCGACGTTCTCAAGGGAATCAATATCAAAATCAACAAAGGCGACGTTGTTGTTGTTATCGGACCTTCAGGCTCGGGTAAATCCACTTTCCTGCGTTGCCTCAACTGTATGGAGGACCCTACAGGAGGCAGCATTATCTTCAACGGTGTTGATATTGCCGACCCCAAGGTAAACATTAATATCCACCGCCGTAAAATCGGTATGGTTTTCCAGCATTTTAATCTTTTTAACAACAAAACAGTTATTCAGAACATTATGCTTTCTCCCGTTCTCTGCGCAAAAGCGGACAGAAGAAAAGCTGTTATAAAAAACCTTTTCTCAAAAGAAAAGATTCCCGTAAAATCCGTTGCCGAAATCAAACAAACGGAATACGAGAATGCAATGCGTCTGCTCAAGAGAATCGGTCTTGAAGAAAAGGCGGACGTTTACCCCTCCACCCTTTCAGGCGGTCAGAAGCAGAGAGTTGCAATCGTTCGCTCCCTCGCAATGAATCCCGACGTTATCCTCTTTGACGAGCCTACGTCGGCACTCGACCCCGAAATGGTCGGTGAAGTTCTTGACCTGATGAAAGAGCTTGCACAAAGCGGTATGACAATGGTAATCGTTACTCACGAAATGGGCTTTGCAAAAGAAGTCGGTTCAAGAATTGTGTTTATAGACGAGGGTGTTATAACAGAAGAAAATAATCCCAAGGATTTCTTCTTAAACCCCAAAAATCCCAGACTCAAGGAATTCCTTTCAAAGGTACTTATATAAAGCAAAGGCAGGTAACACACCGTTACCTGCCTTGTTTTTTGATTAAAGCTGAACTTCCTTGCCTGTTTTTGCTGACTCATACATTGCACAGAGCACCTTTATCATATCAACGCCCTGCTGGGGAACAAAAATCGGGTCTGCTCCTTCAAGCACGTCAAGGAAATGGCTGATGTTTTCCTTGTGTGCGTGGGGTGTGGGCTTCGCCTTGACCTTCTTGTCAATCTGCTTGCCGTTTTCTTCGTAGTAGATTTCGGCCTTGCCGTCAATCCACGAAAGACCTGCCTTTTCACCTCGCAGCTCAACAAAACGGTATTCCTTTTTGATATTTGAAGCCCAGGAGAATTCAATCTGAAGAACGGCTCCGTTATCGAAACGGATAAGTCCCATTCCGAGGTCCTCGACGTCGAAGGTGCCGTTTTCATTCTTATCGCCGAACTTTGCTTCGGGCGAATCCATAACGTCGCAGTCCGCAAATTTGCAGAAGGTGTTGCCGCTTACGCTGACGGGTGTGGGGTTGCCCATAAGCCAGATTGCAAGGTCAATCATATGTACGCCAAGGTCGATAAGAGGTCCGCCGCCCGACTGCTCCTTCGTTGTAAACCAGCCGCCCTTGCCGGGAATGCCTCTGCGTCTTACCCAACCGCAGCGACCTGCATAAATCTGACCGAAATCACCGTTTTCGATTGCCTTTTTGGCTTCAGCAGACGTTCCGAAAAAGCGGTTGTTTCTGATAACCATAAGCTTCTTTCCGTTTTTCTCGGAAGCGGCTTTCATTTTCATTGCCTCTTCAACACTGACCGCATCGGGTTTTTCGCAAAGAACGTGCTTGCCTGCGTTGAGAGCATCAACGGCTATTATGGAATGGAGATAGTTGGGCGTGCATATATCAACGTAATCGATGCTTTCGTCCTTGAGAAGCTCCTTGTAATCCTGATAAACGTCTGCAGACGGGAAACGGGTGTCACGTGCTGTTTCCGCTCTTTCAAGGATGATGTCGCAAAGTGCCGCAACCTCAACCCTTTTGCCGAGCTTTTCGTATGCGGACATATGCGAGCCCTTTGAAATGCCGCCGCAGCCGATAATTCCTACTCTGATTTTCTTTTTCATATTTATTCCTCCTTAGTTTTCAAACACAACCGTAGTTATGCTTTTGGGGGTAACGTTAATCTGCTTCACCGTTTCACCCGAATATATTTCCGCACAGTTTGTCTGCGCATCGGTGCGGTAAACGCTCATTGAATCATAATTGCCGAAAAATCCGATATCCTGCGCATAATCCTCGTTGTTAATAATTACGATTACGGTCTGATTTTTATCCGCAAACGCAATCGAGGAAACCTTGCTTTCGTCGCCTGCACTGTTTTTCAGCCTTACCCTTGACATTCCGGGTTTTATGAAAGACGAAAACTGCTTGTATGCATAGTATCTTTTATATTGTACGAGCTCGCCGTCAACAATATCGAGCACACCGTCACCGTTGACCGCCGTCCAGCTTTGCCAGGACACAGCATTCATCCAGCTCAAATCCTGCATAATGACGTTTGCCATATAAAGTCCGCTTTCAACGGTATTCGGATCAAGCTTCATCGGAAGCTCGCACCACTCACTCATTTCAAATTTCTTATCGGGATACTGCTTTGCCATTTTATCGGCAAATGCAGTTTTTGCCCACCAGTTATTGTCAATCCAATAGCTGTGCGCACTGATTGAATCGCAGAAATCATTCAGGATTTCGCTTGCGAAAAATTTATCGACATATTCGTAATAATCCTCTGTGAGTTCACCGCTTTCGGGTCCGCTGAGCTTATACGTGCATCCCCTTTTCCGCATTTCAAGGGCAAACATCTCAAGCACCTCAACGGTTTCGTCGGCGGTATAATGGCAGCCCTCCTGACCGACCCATTCGCCGCCCCAGCTCCACTGAGGCTCGTTGATGGGCGAAATTGCGGTTACGGGATAGCCCTGCTCAACAAACCAATCGGCAATTGTCAGCACGTAATCGACAAAAGCGGCATAGTTTTCTTTCGGCAGGTTGGAGGAATTCGCTTCAAGTCCGCCCGATGCATGACCGCTTTTCGTCATTGAAAAATGCGGGCTGTTGCAGAAAAGAATGACCTCGGATGCACCGTATTCAACGGCATAATCAAGCATTCTTCTTGCATTCGCATCCCTTGTGAAATCGTATTCATATTCGCCAGTTTCCTCATTGAGCACGTAGAAACTTTCAGTGCGGCGGGAAGGGTCACCGATTCTGGTTTCGGGATTTTCGTGCTCACCGCCGCCGATATTGTAGCGGTAAACGTCAAGTCCGAGACCCGTTTCGTCATCGTAAAGCAGGCGTGCAATCTCCTTTGCCGTCTGCTCATCTTCGATATTCTGCGACCACCACGCAGAGCTTGTGCCGAAGCCCTCAAAGGTCTGGTATTTTTCGTATTTTATAACGCCGAGGGTCTGGATTTCCTCATTCTTTGTGAAAATATTGAATATCAGCGTCTGCAACGCCGCAAGGACGATACAAACCAATCTTTTAATCAAGAAAATCTCCCCTTTCCGTTTCGATTTTAACATAACGGATTTTTTGTGTCAACAATATGCATTGACTTTTTGAGCCGACGGATTTAAAATAGAAAGCAAGAAAGGGTGACAGCAATGATATTTGATAAAATTGAAAATCTTAAGCTCTATTCGGCATTCAACTCTCACTTTGATGATATGGCAAAATTCATCGAAGAAAACGATTTCGCCGCACTCCCCTGCGGAAGCTATGACGTAGGCAACGGAGTCAAGGTGAATATCGCTGAATACGAGCCCTCCGGCAACGATAAATTCGAGGCTCACAGAGACTATCACGACGTGCAGTATGCAATTTACGGCAACGAAACAATCGAGGTTATTCCCACAAACGAAGCAAGGGATTCAAGCGGCTACAAGCCCGATATCGAATTCTTCACTGCACAGAATTGCGAAAGCACCTGCGTTGCACTTGAAGCAGGCACTTTTGTTTTCCTTGCTCCGCAGGATGCTCACAAGCCCTGCGTTAAGCTCACAAGCGACAAAATCAAAAAAGCAGTGTTCAAAATTCCCGTGTGACAAATCGGCAGGTTAAGCTCTGCTTATAATAAGGAATAACGTACAGCAGCGGAAAGATTGCTACGCAGACAAAAAGCCACGGCAGAAAGCCGAGCTTGAAGCGAAGCAGCTCCGCTGCTTTTTCCGCCCATTTCTCCTTGCTCAGCCTTATGCATTCGCTGACCGATAAATCGGGATAAGCCGCAAGAAGAAACGGTGCCTGAGCATATTTCTGCACAGAAAAAACATAAAACACAAAACCCGTTACCGCAACAACCGCCGCACCGATGAGAATGATAATGCAAAAGCTCCTGCTGATTCCTTTTACGCTTATTCCGAAAAAAAGAAGCGTAATCATCAGAAGCGGCAGGAATTCAAATGCGATAAGCTCTGCGGTTTTCAAAAGAAAAATCCGAAGCGAAAGCAAAATGTTTTTCAGATATTCCTTTGGTCTTATCTTTGATTCTCCGCCGTGCAAAGCCGTTATCATCTGCACCTGCAGGCGGTAATTCAGGCATATTCTGAATAATACGTATAACCCCGACAGCAACGCACTGACCAATAAAGCAAAAAGCGTTTTTCCTTCCGATAAAAACATGCGGATGAAAAACACTCCTGCCGAGGTAAAAAGAAGAGTAACAACCGCAGGGAAAGTGCTCCTTTTTCTGCCTTTGAGCAGCTTTTTTGCCCTTTTTCTGACTTTTTTATTCAAAGCATCACCTTATAAATACAAAATCGGGAAACCCTGACGGGTCTCCCGATTATTTTTTGCCGTATTTTGCTTTTTATGCCGCCCTGAGCTTATCAAGCACGCCTGTTATTGCATCGAAAACGGGTGCGGCATATTTTGAATATTTGTCATAGAAGGAGTTGCCCGGCTCATAGGTGGGCTTTTCTGCACCCTCGGCAAAGTTGCCCATTGCCTTGACTCTGAGATTGGGCTTGTCGTTCTCAAGGAACTGCGTGAACTTCGGATTAGACCAGACGTTGCAGTCCTCGCCCGAATACATAAACCAATTATACATTTCCATAATGCCGTCGTGGCAGTTGGAATGGAGCATTCCCTTGATGAACCAGGTATGCTCGGGAAGAATGCAGGTTGAAGCGTCGATAACGCCGTCGGGTGAAACGTGGTTGTGTCCGCAATCGCAGTTTTTCTGCTCGTAATCCTCACCGAGAGTTTCACCGAGAAGAGCAACTGTTGCGCCTGCGGAAGCGTATTTTGTATCAACGGTTGCATCGCTGTTGTTATCCATATTCTCAACAAGCGGAGTCCTCTGGATATCGTAGCCTGCAACGATCATAACTCTCACGCCGCTATCAACGGCACCGTTGAGAATTTCGTCTGCCTTGCACTGAACTTCATAGTGATAATAGTCAGCCTTTGCAATAAGACCTGCCTGGGTTTCGGGGTCAAGGTTGATCTTCTTTGCCTCTTCATATGATGAATCGGGCACGAATGACCACAGACCGAGAAGAGTACCGAAAACGGGAGTGAGCAGCTCATCGAATACTCTTTCCTGAAGGTTATCAAGGAGCTTGCCTGCAAAGCCGTAAACTGTATCAACGAGTCCGCTGTAATAAAGAACGTCAAAAAGCACATTGAGTGCTGCGCCGCCGAAATCAAAGGGAGGAATACCGTCGGAGGCATAATCGAGAAGCGCCTTTGAATCAAGAGCAAGCTTTCTGCTCAGAAGGTCACCTGCTACGTCTGTGCCGAGAATCGGGCAGCACTGGAAAACGCATGCATCGACGTCATCATAGCCGTATTCACGGAAATATGCCATCGTTACAACGCCGCCCATTGACGAAGCTCTGAGGTTAACCTTATCGTGACCAGTGAGAGTCTTGACGTGCTCAACGAATTCGTTGAACTGGCCTGCAATCTCAACGGGGTCAAGACGCCAGTCATAGCTGAAATAATAATCGTAGCCTTCGCCGTGAGTGGGGTCGGTGGGAAGCGGATCAGGCTTGACCGCAACGTTTTCTAAAGAATCGCCGTTGCCGTCAAGAGCCATTGCGCCGAATGCATCGTAAACGGCATCGATAAGTACATCACCGAAGCTGTCGTAATTCTTGAAAAGCAAAAGAGAGGGAAGCGCTGGAAGGAGCTTGAGAACAAGCGTGATTATCGCTCCCGTTGAAGGTCTGAAAAGAGTTCTCTCTTCCTCGGAATCCGGATTCTCATAGATATCCGAGTTACCGAGAGGGCCGACGTAGATTATGGGATTTTCTCCGCAGTCACATTTTCCGTCAACCGCAAATGCAGCAGGTGCCGCAAGAGAAAAAGCCATCGTGAGTGCAAGAATAACTGCAACAAGTTTTTTCAAATCAATCATTCCTTTTCCGGCTGAATGCCTTTTTTATCAGTTTACCATAAATAAACATAATACACAACCTATATTTATATAATTATTTTTAAAAATATTGAAATAACCTTGCAATTATGATACAATACCCGCAGTGAAAGGGTGATTGAATTGTCAACGGGCACGGAAAACAAACAAGCGGGTCTGAAAATAGATAAAAAGACCATCGTTATTATCTGTATTCTCCTTGCGGCTGTTATGGCGTTTGCAGGAGTACTCACTCAGGTTTTGCCGACAGGCGAATATCAGACAACCGTCAACAGCGACGGTAAAGAAGCCATCATACCGGGAACATACACTCAGATTGATGAAAAGCTCCCTATATGGAAGATTATACTTGCCCCCATTCTCGTTTTCGGAACGGAAACGGCGCTGACGGGCGGTCTTATCATCGTGCTGATAACACTTGTGGGCGGAACGTTCCTTATCCTCGATAAATGCAACGTTCTCAAATACATAATGGTAACCATAACCCAAAAGTTCAAGGACAAAAAATATCTTCTTCTCAACCTTATGATTCTTGCCTGTATGCTTTTAAGCTCAACGGCAGGTATACTTGAAGAATCCGTTACGCTCGTACCCATAGCGGTTGCCATTTCACTTGCTCTCGGCTGGGACTCCTTCGTAGGTCTCGGAATGAGCCTTATCGCAATCGGCTTTGGCTATACGGCGGCTACCTTTAACCCTTTCAACGTTCTAACAGTTCAGAAGCTTGCCGAAATCGAGCCGTTTTCGGGAACAGGCTACAGAATCATCGTGTTCATTGCCGTTTACGCCGTGCTTGCAGGCTTTATGACGGTTTATGCAAAAAAGATTGAAAAGAATCCGAAGAAATCAATCTGCTATGAGACAGATATCGCTCTTCGCGAAAGATACAGCCTTGACGACGGAGCTGCCGTTTTGCAGGATGCCAGGGTCAGAAAAGCCACAGTGGCATTTCTCATCTGCCTCGGCAGCGTAATCCTTTGCATCATCGCAGACTATATTTTCGGTTTATCGGGTGCTCTTTCAATGGGCGGAATGGGTTTACTCTTCTTCACCGGCGGTATTCTTGCAGGAATATTCTCGGGTATGAAGGGCAGAAAACTCCTCAAAACCTTCGGCGAAGGTATCAAAACGGTCGCCCCCATTGTTCCGATAATCGTAATTATTCTTTCAATCACCTATATTCTTGACGAAGGCAATATCATCCACACCATTCTTAATTTCGTTTATAATCTCATCAACGGCGTTTCACCCTATACCGCTATACTGCTGCTTTTTGCTTTCATCGTTTTTCTTGAATTCTTTGTCGGAAGCAGCACCGCAAAAGCGTTCCTTATTATGCCGATTGTTCTTCCCCTTGCCGAAATGGTCGGCGTAACAGACCAGAGCGTTGTTCTCACCTTCTGTCTGAGCGACGGCTTCACAAATCTGCTTTACCCCACAAGCGGCATTATGATTATCGCAATCGGTCTGGTTAATATTTCATACGGCAGGTGGCTTAAATTTTCCTGGAAGCTCTTTGCGCTTGAAGGCATTCTTTCAATCGCCCTTATGCTGATTGCCGTTGCGATAAACTACGCATAAGGTGAATGGAGGTTAATATGAAGCTTAAATTCAATAACGGTAAATTTAAAATTCTGCTTTTCGGTGATATCCACGAACACACCGACTACAAAACGAATCCCGCTTTCAAGGATATGCAGAAGCTTATGATTGCTGCCCTTGAAGAATACAAGCCCGATTTATGCGTTCTTCTCGGAGATAACTGCAACACCGACTGCATTGCGGAAAGCCCTGCTCAATTTGAAGAAATGCTCCGCGCAGTTGTTGCTCCCATTACCGAGCGAGGTATTCCCTTTGCGGCAGTGCTCGGCAATCACGAGCACGACCACGGCCACGAGGATGAGATAGTCGCAATTTATGAAAAAATTGAAAACTGCCTTACAAGAAACGATGCCCCTGCAGAAATAACGGGCAACGCAAATTTCAAAGAGCTGATTTATTCCTCCGACGGCGAGAAACCCGTTTTCTGTCTGTGGTTCATCGATTCAAACAACTGCCACGAAAACAGAGAAATTTCGCACTACGACTTCGTTCACGAGGATCAGATTGAGTGGTTTGAGGCTGAATGCGCAAAGCTGAAGGAGCTCAACGGCGGTGTTCCGATGCCCTCGTTTGTATTCCAGCATACTCCCGTTCCCGAAGAATATAATCTCCTCAGAAAAGCAAAAATCTGGGAGCTTCCCGTTGCGGTAAGAGGTTATAACACCAAAAAAGACACCTGGTACGTCGGCAAGGACGGCGTTGCGGACGTTGTGGGCGAAGGCCCCTGCTCTCCCGACGTTAACAGCGGTCAGTTTGAAAGCTGGAAAAAGGTCGGCGGTATTCTCGGTGCATTCTTCGGTCACGACCACCTCAACGATTTTTCGGGTTGGACGGACGGAATTTTCCTTGCACAGCACAGAACGGCAGGCTTCAGAGCATATACCGACGGCTGCAGAAGCTGCGTAAGACTTGTTACGATTGATGAGAAGAATCCCGAAAAATTCACTCACGAGCTCAAACGCTTCAAGCAATTCGGTCTTAAGAGTGAAAGCCTCGGCCCGATTCTCAGAAACTTCACCGACAGACAGAGTCTTTTTATGCATATTGCAGGATATACGGCAGGCGGTATTGCAGGAGCTGCCGCAATCGGTCTGCTGATAAAACATTTAATCAAGAAACACGGAGGTTGATACTATGTCAGACAACAAAAAGCTCAGCCCGTCACTTCTGATGAACATTATCCTTTTCGGATTTATGGGTCAGGTTGCATGGGCGGTAGAAAACAACTTTTTTAATCTCTATATGCTGAAAATCGGCGGCGATATGCACGATATCTCTATTATGATTGCAGTAAGCGCAATTGTCGCCTTCCTCACAACGCTCTTTATGGGCAGCCTAAGCGACAAAATCAACAAGCGTAAGATTTTCATCTGCGCCGGTTATATTCTCTGGGGTCTGACGGTTATTGCCTTTGCAATCATCAACCCCGAAACAGTTGCAAAGATTATGGGCACCGACGTCGGAGCTGCAGTTTCCGTAACGGTTACTCTCGTCATCATTATGGACGGCATTATGACCTTTATGGGCTCAACAAGCAACGATGCCGCATTCAACGCCTGGATAACCGATATCGGCACTTCTTCAAACAGATCGAAAATCGAATCTCTGCTCGCAATCATCCCCGTTATCGCAACTCTTGCCGTTACAGGCTCATTCGGTGCGATTTTCGGCGATAATAAAAACGTAGGTCAGAAGGAATATTCTCTTTATTTCCTCATTCTCGGCTCAATTGTTACCGTTTGCGGTATCATCGGTATTTTCTCCGTAAAAGAATCCAGAACAAACGTCAAAACAACTGCAGGCTTTGTTGAAACACTCGTTTACGGCTTCAGACCTTCGGTTGTCAAAAGCAACAAGAAGCTTTATATCTCTCTTGTCTGTATGGGTGTTTTCTCGATTTCAAGCCAGGTATTCTTCCCCTATATTTTTATTTATCTCGATAAACACCTTGATATGTCAGCCCTCGGCTCAATGCTCACCCCCGGCAGAATTGTTTTGGCTCTTATCACCGTTGTATTAATGATTTCTGCTCTTGTTTATATGATTGTTATGAGCGACAGAAAGGGCAAGGCACCCTACCTCTTCCCTGCGGTTGTTCTTTATCTCATCGGTCTTATCCTCGTTTTCTTTGCGGACGATAATATTTACTACTTCCTTCTTGCCGCGGTTGTTACAATCGTCGGCTACGGTCTGCTTATGATTATGCTCGGCGCTGCAGTGCGTGACTTCACACCCGAGGATAAAACGGGCCAGCTTCAGGGCATCAGAATGATTTTCTCAGTTCTTCTGCCTATGCTTATCGGCCCCAGCGTTGCAGAAAAAATCTCCACAAAATATTCGGCAACAACATACGTCAACGATTACGGTGAGATTCTTCCCACCCCTGCACCGCACATCTTCCTTGCTGCTGCGGTAATCGGTGTATTCATCGTTATTCCTCTCGTTTTCCTTGTTAAAGAATTCAAGAAAAATCAGGCTGTTCAGGAATCAAAATAATATTTTAAGAAGGTATTATCAGTTATGAATATTATTATTGTAGGTCTGGGAAAAATCGGCACAACAATGACAAAACAGCTTGTTGCCGAGGGCCACGACGTTACGGTTATCGACATAAAGCACGAAACCGTTGTTTCAACGGTTGATGCTTATGACGTTATGGGTATCTGCGGAAACGGCGCAAGCCGCGAAATTCTTGAAGAGGCAGGCGCAGCAAAAGCAAAGCTTATCATTGCAGCTACACCCTCAGATGAGCTCAACATTCTCTCCTGCCTTATGGCAAAACGAATGGGTACGGAGAATACTATCGCCCGTGTGCGCAACCCCGACTACGCAACTCAGAATCAATTCCTGCGTGACGAGCTCGGAATCAATATGATTGTTAATCCCGAGTTTGAAACCGCAAACGAAATTTCAAGAATCATCCGATTCCCCTCTGCGGCACACCTTGATTCCTTTGCAAGAGGAAAAATTGAAATCGCAAGCATCCGCATTCATTCCGATAACCCTCTTTGCGGTCTCCCGATTTATGATTTACGCAAAAAAACAAGAGCAAAGGTACTCATCTGCGCCATTCAGCGAGATGACGAGGTGTTTATCCCCTCAGGTGATTTCGTTATCAAATGCGATGACGTAATCAGCATCACGGGCTCACGCTCCGAGCTGACCTCATTTATGAGACAGTGCGGAGTTTATAAGCACAAGGTCAATAACGTTATGATTATCGGCGGCGGAAGAATCGGCTATTATCTCGCAAAGCTCCTCTCCGACACGGGCAGAAGCATCAAGCTCATTGAGCAGAATGAAGAAAAATGCTATTCCCTTTGTGATTCTCTGCCTGACGTTACGGTTATTCACGGTGACGGCACAGAGCAGGAAATCCTTGATGAACAGCATATTGAAAATCAGGATGCTCTCGTTGCGCTGACGGGAATTGACGAGGAAAACATCATTCTCTCAATGTATGCCGAATCAAAGGGAGTTACCAAGGTTATCACCAAAATCAACCGTCACTCCCATTCGATTCTCAACGATATCGGTCTTGAAACGATTGTTTCGCCTCAGCTTGTTGCAAGTAATCTTGTTACAAGATACGTAAGAGCTCTCCACAACTCTGCGGATAATTCACAGATTCAGACTCTTCACAAGCTGGTCAACGGCAAGGTGGAAGCTGCTGAATTCATAGTCCCCGAAAACGCAGGCTATCTTGACGTTCCCTTCAAGGACCTCAATCTCTTGCCCAACCTGCTTATCGTTTGCATTATGCGAAAAGGAAAAATCATCTTCCCCGGCGGCACTGACGTTATGAAAGCCGGCGACAGCGTTATCGTTGTTACGGCAAACCGCATTCTGGAAGACCTTCACGATATCTTTGTGTGATGGAGGTCCGCAATGAATTACAAAATGATTTCATATTCAATCGGAAGAATTCTTCTTGTTGAAGCAATCCTTCTGGTTCTTCCCGCAATCGTTTCAATCATTTACGGTGACGGTGTACTCTCTTCCTTTGCGATTACTATTGCCGCACTTGCCGTTACGGGAATTTTAGCAACAAGAAAAAAGCCGCAGAATAAAAGCATTTATGCCAAGGACGGCTACGTTATCGTTGCATTCACCTGGATTCTGATGTCCCTTTTCGGCGCATTGCCCTTCACTCTCAGCGGACATATCCCGAGCTACGTTGACGCCTTTTTCGAAACGGTTTCGGGATTCACAACAACGGGCTCAACCATTCTTAAAAACGTTGAAGCCATACCGAGAAGCCTGCTTTTCTGGCGCAGCTTTACACATTGGATAGGCGGTATGGGTATCCTTGTTTTCGTTATTGCCATTATGCCCAAAACAGAAAATTCGTCAATGCACATAATGAGAGCTGAAGTCCCCGGCCCTACGGTGGATAAGCTCGTTTCAAAGCTCGGTGCATCCGCAAGAATCCTCTACGGCATTTATTGCGGAATGAGCATAATCCAGGTTATCCTTCTTCTTGCCGGCGGTATGCCCTTTTTTGACTGCCTCGTTAACACCTTTGCAACTGCAGGTACGGGCGGTTTCGGCATTCTCAACAACAGCATCGAAGGCTACAACAGCCTTTATTCCGAAATGGTTATCGCAGTATTTATGCTTCTTTTCGGCGTTAACTTCAACCTCTATTATCTTTTCCTTATCAGAAGATTCAAGCAGGCATTCAAAAGCGAAGAGGTCAGATGGTATCTGGGCATCGTTGCCGCCGCCACTCTGATTATTGCCGCTTCGCTTGCAACAAGCAAGCACTCGGTCGGTGAATCCTTCCGCTACGCATTCTTCCAGGTTTCATCAATTATCACCACAACGGGATTTTCCTCAACCGATTTCGGCAAATGGCCGATAATTGCGCAGATTGTTCTTGTTTTCCTTATGTTTATAGGTGCTTGTGCCGGCTCAACGGGCGGCGGCATCAAGGTTTCGCGATTGGTTATTCTGGTTAAAAACGGTATAAGAGATATCAAAAAGGCAATCAATCCCAGAAGCATTGAGACCGTTAAGGTTGACAAGCAAACCGTTGGAGAGCCGGTCGTTAAAAGCGTTTCGGTATTCTTTGCAACTTATATTATAGTTCTTGCCGTTTCTTCCTTGATTGTTTCCCTCGACGGAAGAGACCTGACAACAACCTTCACAGCGGTTATTGCCTGCATCGGCAACATCGGTCCCGGCCTCGGAGCTGTCGGTCCGACAGGAAGCTTCAGCGATTTTTCGATTCTCAGCAAGATTGTGCTTTCCTTCGATATGCTTGCCGGCAGACTTGAGCTGATTCCGATGATGATGATTTTCACGCCCTACGTATGGTCGAAAAAATATAATTAAAACTAAACTGTGCAGAAAGCTTACGCAAAAACTGCACAGTTTTTTATTTTTTTGATATTGTTTTTATCGGTTGCGAGTGGTATACTTTTAATATTAATTTTTCAGGTGATGTTATGGCAAAAAAAATTAAAGACGGCGAATTCTACAAAGCGTTTTTCACGATGACGCTGACCCTCGCTTTTCAGAATCTTATCGTTTACGGCGTTAACCTTGCCGACTCGGTAATGATGGGCGCTTACAACGAAACGGCACTCAGCGGTGTCGGAATCTGCAACAACATTCAGTTTTTCCTGATGATGGCAGTCACGGGCTGCTGCAACGGTATGACGGTTATCGCCTCTCAATACTGGGGCAAACGTGACAAGCCTTCAATCAAAAAGATTTCGGCTGTTTGCGTTTGGATAAGCCTGTTTTTTGCTCTCGCAATAACGCTTTTCTGCGCATTTGCACCCGAGATTACCGTCCGCCTTTTCACGGATAAGACTGCCGTTATTGCTCAGGCGGTTGAGTATCTCGACATTATAAAATATACATATATAATATATGCACTCACAACGGTGCTTCTTGCGATTCTCCGAAGCGTTGAGACAGTTAAAATCGGATTCTACGTTTCTCTTTCGTCGTTTGCAATCAACATATTCCTCAATTACGTTCTCATTTACGGAAAACTCGGTATGCCCGAAATGGGCGTACGCGGCGCAGCGGTTGCAACCCTTGTTTCAAGAGCAATCGAGCTTGCAGTTGTTATAATTTATATTTTTGCTATAGATAAAAAGCTGAAATTCAGACTTTCGGAGCTTTTCAGAACGGAAAAGCAGATGTTTGCGGATTTCTTCAAAACGGGCTCCCCTCTTATGATGAGCAGCCTTTCGTGGGGAATTGCAATGAGCGTTCAGGGTGCCATAATCGGCAGACTCGTTGAAAGCGCAATTGCCGCAAACAGCATCGCAACAACGATTTTCCAGATTGCAACCGTCATCGCTTATGCTTCGGGCAACGTTGCCTGCGTGCTGATCGGCAAAACAATCGGCGAAAACGGAACGCTTGAATTAATAAAAAGCAGAAGCAAAAATCTGCAGCTTATATTTCTCGGAATCGGCGTTGTTTCAAGCCTTCTTCTCCTGCTGTGCAAGGGTCTGATTATCGATTTTTACGACGCATCTCCCGAAACCTATGACCTGACTAATCAGTTTATCTGGGTGCTTGCGGTCACGGTCATCGGCACGGCATACGAAGCACCTGCCCTTTGCGGAATCGTTTCGGGCGGCGGAGAAACCGCATTTGTTCTCAAAAATGATTTCATTTTTATGTGGCTCATCGTTTTGCCGCTTTCAGCATTGAGTGCATTCGTATTCAAATTCCCCGTTGTTGTAACCTTCGCCTGCCTCAAGGCAGACCAGGTGCTCAAATGCATCGTAGCTTACGTGAAGGTCAACCGATATAACTGGATAAAAACCGTAACAAGATAAAAAGATCCCGTGTGATTCAAACGTCACACGGGATTTTTATCATAACTATTTAACCTGCGCTTCTGGGCTTTGATACCCTGGGCGGAGGGCTGAGCTTTGCCCTTTTGCTGTTGGGATTTCTTTCAATAATCGGCACAGCGCCGTCGGTAACGGTTGCCGCAGTGATGCATACTCTCTCAACCGTCGGGTCAGAGGGCACGTCGTACATAGCGGGAAGAAGAACTCTTTCAATGATTGAACGGAGTCCTCTTGCGCCCGTTTTCTTCTCAAGGGTTTTCTCTGCAATAGCCTCAAGAGCACCCTCGTCGAAATCGAGCTCAACCTCATCAAGGGCAAAAAGCTCTTTATACTGCTTGACAATCGCATTCTTGGGAGTTGTGAGAATCTTGATAAGAGCGTCCTTATCAAGCTCCTCAAGAGTTGTGATAACGGGCATTCTGCCCACAAGCTCGGGAATGATGCCGAATTTCACAAGGTCCTGATGGATTGTCTGGGAAATCAGATTTTCCTGCGCAAGCTCGGATTTACTCTTTACGGGAGCCTCGAAGCCGAGTGTCGAGCCGCCGGTTCTTTTTTCAATTATCTTCTCAATGCCGTCAAATGCACCGCCGCAGATAAAGAGGATATTGGAGGTATCGATCTGAATGAATTCCTGCTGGGGATGCTTTCTGCCGCCCTGAGGTGGAACGTTTGCAACCGTACCCTCGATAATCTTGAGAAGAGCCTGCTGAACACCCTCGCCGCTAACGTCACGGGTGATTGAGGGATTCTCGCTCTTTCTTGCAATCTTATCGATTTCATCAACGTAAATGATGCCTCTTTCAGCTCTTTCAATATCGAAATCAGCCGCCTGAATAATTCTCAAAAGAATGTTTTCAACATCCTCACCGACGTAGCCTGCCTCGGTAAGGGTTGTTGCGTCGGCAATTGCAAAGGGCACGTCGAGAATTCTTGCAAGAGTCTGGGCGAGCATCGTTTTACCGACACCTGTGGGGCCGAGCATCAGAATATTACTCTTCTGAATATCAACCTCGCTGACACCCTTGCTTCCGATTCTTTTATAGTGGTTATAAACAGCAACGCTCAACGCAATCTTTGCAGCTTCCTGACCGACAACGTATTCATCAAGATGTGCCTTGATTTCCTGGGGCTTCGGCAGCGCGGAAACATCAAAATCGCTGTGCCGCCTTGACTCAGGCTCGGAATCGATAATCGAGCAGCAAAGGTCAACGCATTCGTTGCAGATATAAACATTGGGTCCTGCGATAAGCTTCTCAACCTGGTCCTGCCTTTTGTGGCAGAATGAGCAGGTTACTACTGACTTATCTCTTCTGTCGTCGTCTCTGGGCATAATATGCCTCCTGTGAAAAATAGTAACTTATCTGTGGGCGATAACCTTATCAACAAGGCCGTATTCCATCGCTTCCTGCGCTGTGAGATAATTGTCTCTCTCGGTATCTCTTGCGATTTCTTCAACGCTTCTGCCTGTGTTTTCGGCAAGAATTCTGTTCAACTTTTCTCTGGTCTTAAGAATGTGGTCTGCAACGATTTTGATTTCGGTTGCCTGACCTCTTGCACCGCCGAGAGGCTGATGAATCATAATTTCGCTGTTGGGCAGAGCATATCTCTTACCTTTTGCGCCCGATGAAAGCAGGAATGCACCCATCGATGCCGCCATACCGATGCAGATTGTTGAAACATCGCTTTTGATGTCCTGCATTGTATCATAAATTGCCATACCTGCGGTTACGGAGCCGCCGGGGCTGTTGATATAAAGGCTGATATCCTTTTCCGCATCCTGGCCTTCGAGGTAAAGAAGCTGAGCAACAACAATGCTTGCCGTTGCATCGTTTACCTCATCGGAAAGAACGATGATTCTGTCGTTAAGAAGGCGGGAGAAAATATCGTATGAACGCTCGCCTCGGTTTGTCTGTTCAACTACATAGGGAACAAGTGCCATTAAAATTCAGTCCTTTCTCCGCAAATTACGGAATAAACCGGCATTAAGCCGGTTCATTCACAAACTCATATTTTGAATACTGATAACTAAAGTATGGTAAGAAATCTGCCGGATTATTCAGCAGCTTCTTCCTTTTTGGGAGCAGCCTTCTTGGGAGCCTTCTTTGCTGCGGGCTTCTTCTCGGGCTTTGCTTCCTCTGCGGGAGCTGCTTCACCTTCTGCTGCTTCCTTCTTCTTTGAAGCTCTCTTTGCTGCAGGCTTCTTTGCCTTTGCGGAATCAATAACAAGCTTGAATGCTGCCTGCTTCTTGATTTCTGCTGCAACTGTTTCTGCAGGAACGATTGTTCTGAGCTTCTCTACATCGATGCCGTACATCTCGCTCATCTTGCTGTATTCCTCAGCGATAGCTTCTTCGGAAGCCTCGATAGCTTCAAGCTCGATGATCTTTTCAACTGCAAGGTCAACCTTAACGTCGCCTACTGCACGCTCTCTCATCTGAGCCTCGAAGGTTTCTCTGTCCATACCCATATACATAAGGTACATATCGAGCTCGATGCCCTGCTGAGCTACGCGCTGAGCAAAGGAATCAATGTTTTCCTGAGCCTTGCTGTCATACATGCACTCGGGAATTTCGCCTTCAACGCTTTCGATAAGAGCTTCGATAACTGCATCTTCAAATGCTCTCTGTGCGCTCTCCTGCTTTCTCTTGAGAAGGTCTTCTTCAACGCCCTTCTTGAGGTCAGCAACTGTTTCGTATTCGCCCATATCCTTTGCGAATTCGTCATCAAGCTCGGGAAGCTCCTTAACCTTGATTTCGTGAAGCTTAATCTTGAATACTGCAGCCTTGCCAGCAAGCTCGGGAGCATATTCCTCGGGGAATGTAACGTTAACGTCAAATTCCTCGCCTACAGAGTGGCCTGCAACCTGCTCTTCAAAGCCGGGGATGAATGAGCCTGAGCCGAGAGTAAGGCTGTACTTTTCTGCCTTGCCGCCTTCAAATGCTACGCCGTCAACAAAGCCTTCGAAATCGATAACTGTGATATCGCCTTCTTTTGCTGCTCTGTCATCAACGTCAACCATTCTTGGGCCTCTGTCAAGCATATGCTCGATTTCGTGGTCGATTTCTTCCTTTGTAACCTTGGACTCAGCCTTTTCAGCGGTGAGACCCTTATAAGCCTTGAGCGTGATTTCGGGCTTTACTGTAACGTTGAAAGCGATAACAACGCCTTCTTCTTTGCTCATTGTCTTAACGTCAACGTCTCTGGGCTGGTCAACGGGAACGATGCCTGCCTCATCATAAGCAGCCTGTACTGCTGTGGGGAAAACGATTTCAAGAGCATCCTCGAAGAAAACTTCCTGGCCGTAAAGCTTCTCAATCATCATAAGAGGAGCCTTGCCCTTGCGGAAGCCGGGGATAGCAATTGACTTTCTCTGTTTCATATAAGCCTGCTGAATGGCTGCTCTGAAATCCTCTGCCGAAACTGAAAGCTCAACTGCGTAGGTGTTTGTTTCTGTCTTGTTTGCTGATACTAAACTCATTTTAAATTCCTCCATTTGACTTTCTAACCCGTTAATTATAACAAATGTTTCCTGAAATTTCTATATATATTTATAAATTCTTATGTTTAGTTAAATTTTTCAAAAAATTTCATCAGTATTTGGTGATAATGCCACATTTTTGGTCACCAAAGTCGGACAAAAGCCCAAAAAATCGCTCGAAATCAACTGAAAACGAATGCCGTCGCACTCTCCGTTGAATGCGGTTGCATGCGAATATGAATGCAGATGGCCGTAATAACAGCGCTTTATGTTTTCCTCAAGAAGCACGTTATAAATCTCATCGCATTTGCGGTCACGGCTGAGCGGCGGATAGTGAAGAAACACCACCGGCTCAAGTCCCGTTGCTTTTGCAGCCTCGATTGACATTCTGAGTCTGCCTGCCTCACGGAGCACAACCTTTTTATCCGCATCGCTCTCTGCATCAAAAAACCAGCCTCTTGTGCCGCAAACGGCAACACCGTCAGCCACATAGGCATTGTTATGAAGAATGTTGAGCGAATTCAGGGAATGCTTTTCGAAAAATTCATCTGCCTTTTTCTTGGTCGCCCACCAATAATCGTGATTGCCCTTAAGAATAATTTTCCTGCCGGGAAGAGAATCAAGAAAACGGAAATCCGCAATTCCCTCTTCAAGATTCATACACCACGAAATATCACCTGCAATAACAACGGTATCTTCGTCGCGGACAAGGTGCTTCCAATTGCTTTCAAGGCGCTTTTCGTAGTCATTCCAGCCGCCGAAAATATTCATTGACTTTCCCGTGGAGATTGACAGATGCGTATCGCCTATCGCAAAAAGAGCCATAACCTTATCCTTTCCAAAAATAATTTTGCTGAAACTGCAGATAATACTGATACGGATTCAATCCGATAAAACCGAAAGGAGCTTTAACGAATGAATAAGGAAATCAACGAAATTACCTGCTTTGCCAAAAACTGCGTTTATCACAAGGGTGCAACCTCCTGCACCGCAGGTACAATCGAGGTCGGCAATTCATCCGCCTGCAGATGCGGCGAAACACAGTGCTCAACCTTCAAGCTCAACGATAACGCTGTCGGCAAGAGCTGCGGCTGCGATTAAACGCCGAGCATATCGAAAACGACCTGCTCCATGCTGTCCTTTGAGCAGCAACCGTCAAATCTGACTGCCTTGTCACGAAGGTTTGCGAGCTGCTCGGGGCAGCTTTTCTTTGTAACCTCTGCAAGACGCTCAACCATCTCAAACTCATCAAGAGCTTCGTTTTTGCCCTCAACAGCTTCAAGCACTGCGGCGCTGAATTTGAAGGGGCTTGCGGTTGAAGCGATTACGCAGGGAGTTGCATCGCCCGAAGCGGCTTTATAATCGTTATAAACCTTGACGGCAACGGCTGTGTGAGTATCGCAGAGATAATCCTTTGACTTGAAAACTTCGGCAATCGTAGCCTTGGTTTCGTCATCGTCGCAGCAGCCTGCGGCGAAATCAGCCTTGATTGCCTCAAGAGTTGCGGCATCAACCTCATATCTGCCGTTTTCGGCAAGAGACTTCATCCATGCGCAGACGTTTTCGCTGCCGCTCATTGAATAAAGAAGTCTTTCAAGGTTGCTTGAAATAAGAATATCCATTGAAGGAGAAATCGTTGTGAAGAATTCGCGGTTCTTATCGTAAACGCCCGTTGTGAGGAATTCGGTAAGAACGGAATTGCTGTTTGAAGCGCAGATAAGCTTCTTTACGGGGAGACCCATTTCCTTTGCATAGTATGCGGCAAGAATGTTGCCGAAATTACCTGTGGGTACGCAGACATTGATTGCGTCGCCTGCCTTGATTTCGCCGCCTGAAACGAGGTCACAGTAAGCGGAGAAATAATAAACAATCTGGGGAACAAGTCTGCCCCAGTTGATTGAGTTTGCAGACGAGAATGCCATACCGTTCCCGGCAAGCTTTTCAGCAATAGCCTTATCTGTGAAAATCTTCTTGACGCCGCTCTGAGCATCGTCGAAGTTGCCTTCGATTGCGCATACCGAAACGTTTGCACCCTCCTGAGTGCACATCTGAAGCTTCTGCATCGGGCTTACGCCTTCGCTGGGATAGAATACGAGAATTCTTGTGTTTTCAACGTCCTTGAAGCCTTCAAGCGCAGCCTTACCGGTATCGCCTGAGGTTGCAACCAGAATAACGATTTCGGTACCCTTTGCGGCTTTGTTGCTCGCAACGGTAAGAAGTCTGGGGAGAATCTGGAGAGCCATATCCTTGAATGCGCAGGTGGGGCCTTTAAAAAGCTCAAGGATATAGGTGCCGTCCTCAAGCTTTACGAGAGGAGCAACCTTATCGCTTGAAAAGCCCGTTTCATATGCACCCTTAACGCAGGAATCAAGCTCGGATTCCGTAAAATCGGTCAAGAAAAGAGAAAGAATCGACTTTGCTCTGCCGATATAATCGAGAGAAGCAAGAGTTTCAATCTCTGCAACAGAAACTGCAGGCAGATTTTCGGGCACGAAAAGTCCGCCCTCGGACGAAATGCCCTTTGTGATTGCCTGCGAAGCCGAAACCTTGATATCGGTGTTTCTTGTGCTTACATAGTTCATTTATATCATCCTTCCGAAAAAATGCTCGTAATATTATAACACATAAATTTATTTTTGTAAAATATTTTTAAAGAAATTATATGAATTTTTGAAGAAAATTTTATCCGTCAGCTCTTTGCCGAGCCCCCTGCCTAGCAAAGATGACTCAAAATCCGTCATTTTATCGATTCCGCAAAGCTCGGGATTGATTTCACAGCCGTCATAATCCGACCCGATTGCAATTGAATTCTCCGCACCGAGCTCAAGCATACGGCATATGTGTCTGTAAGCCGCCTCAAAGCCGTCGTCACCCTCGTCGCCGAGAAAGCTCTTGCAAAAATTGATTCCTATCAAACCGCCTCTTTGAGAAAGAAGTCTTATCTGCTCATCGTCGAGAAGTCTTCTGCAGGAAAAGAATTTATCCTCGCTGTCCACTCGGGTTTCACTGAGCACGGAAACACAGTTTGAATGGCTCGCAATGACCGCCGCAGGACTGTCGATTGCATCATAAAAGCCTCTTCTGTTAAGATGCGACACATCTGCAACAATTCCGCACTCCGCCATTTCTCCGAGAAGCCGTTTTCCGAGAGGTTTGAGTCCGTTTTCACTGCCTGACTGGCATCCGAAGCCGAGCTCATTTTCTGCATTCCACGTAAGGGTTATCACCTTTACACCGTAACTTTTTGCAAGCTGAACTCCGCCTTCAAAAGCAAACGGCGAGCCCCCCTCGCAGGCAAGCAGTGCTCTGCAAATAGGCTGTTTTTTCTCTGCTTCAATCTCCGAAAAGCGTTGACACAGCTTGATTTTATCGAAATTCAGATGGATTTCCTCATTGAAATTTTCATAAACCGTTCTGAAATATTCCAGCGCAACCTTACCCCGAAGCTCGTCGGGTATCCAGATTGCAAAAACCTGCACCCATTTGTCAAGGTTTTCGCCTTTACACAAGTCTATGTGCAGATTGTTTGATTTGAGAGGAATTTTTTGTTTAAAACATTCCCCTGCCGTATCGCAATGCAAATCAAAAAGTTTCATAAGCTCTCCTGAAAAGCGTTTTTGATATAGTTTATGCTGAAAAGCTTCATATCATCATCAAGAAGCACCTCGCTGACGTCAAAACGCACTTCGCTTTTCATTTTTGTTGCCGATAAAAAGGATTTCGCCGCCGATTCAAGCCTACTTCTCTTGTTGGAATCAACCGCTTCGCCGGGATTTACGGGTGTATTCTTATTTCTTGTTTTGACCTCAACGATACAGATAATTCCGTTTTTTGAGGCAACAAGGTCAAGCTCACCGAAACGGCAGACGTAGTTTGAGGTGAGGATTTTATAGCCGTTATCACGCAAATATCTTGCGGTATATAATTCTCCCCACACGCCAGTTTTATTTCTTATCATTATTTTGTACCGAGAAAGCTGCCGAGAAAGCTCATTCTGTGGTGCTCGGAAATTCCGTGCTCCGTGAGCATTTCGTAATGGAGCTTCGTGCCGTAGCCCTTGTGCTTTGAAAACTGATACTGCGGCATTTTTTCATCAAGCTCAAGCATAAATCTGTCCCTTGATACCTTTGCAAGAATGGATGCCGCGGCAATCGAGGGGCTGTTTGCGTCACCCTTGATTATCGTTTCACCGTCAATGGCAAGCGGCGGCATTCTGTTGCCGTCGATAAGTGCGTAATCCGCAGGCACGTCAAGACCTTCAACCGCCCTTCTCATTGCAAGATAGGTCGCCTGAAGAATATTTATTTCGTCGATTGTTTTTTCATCAACGCTTGCTATGGAATAGCTGACCGCCTTTTCAATTATGATATCAAACAGCTTTTCCCTTTTCTTTTCACTTATTTTTTTGGAATCGTTGAGACCTTCGATTTCGCAGTTTTCGGGCAGAATTACCGCCGCCGCATAGACGGGACCTGCAAGTGGCCCTCTGCCTGCCTCGTCAACTCCGCAAACCGCCGTATAGCCTCTTTCTTTTGCGCTGATTTCATATGAAAAATCCATTTTTCTGCTCCCTTCGGTATAATCGGAAAAAGGCTGTACCGCCGATGCGATACAGCCGTATATTATCTTTTGAGAAGAAATTTCACGTCAACAACATCTTCGACAAGACCGTAAAGATAATCGAGAGAGAAGGATGACGTTTTCGAAAGCACACCGTGCTTTGAGGCAAGGTCCTGAGTATACTCATCAAGCGGGTATACTCTTATATTCGAGAAGCCGTAGCCGAAATGCGTAACCGTACCCTCGAAAACAACGTTTTCTACGGTGGTTTCCCCCGTTGTATTATTCTTGACGAGGTCAAAATTCAGCATACCGCCGAGCATTCTCGCACCCGTATTCTGGGCGGAAATGAAATTGCCGAGGGAATATGCCACAAGCGTTTTGCTGCCGTCGGTATTATTGATAAATTCAACGGGCTGGATAACGTGGGGGTGTGTGCCGATGATAACGTCCGCGCCCCATTCGCCGAGCTTTGCGGCAAGGGTCTTCTGATTATCAACGGGCTTATGGGTATATTCCTCACCCCAATGAGCATTTACAATGACGAAATCCGCAATCGCATCCGCCGCCATAACACGCTGCTTAAGGCGTTCTTCGTCGGTTGACTGCATCAGGATAACGTCGGTATCCGACGGAAGGCTGAGACCGTTTGTCTGCTCCGTAAAGCCGACGTAGGCAATCTTCACGCCGTTTACCTCATTCATCGGAATCGTCTGAAAATCCGCTTCGTTGAGGTATGCGCCCGTTGTGATTGCATTTTTGCTCTTCCAGAAATTAATCGTTGAGATAAGTCCTTTTTCGCCGCAGTCAACCGAATGGTTTGTGGCTATATTGAAAACGTCAAAACCGATTTCAAGCATTTCCTCGCCGACCTCGACGGGAGAATTGAACTGCGGATAGTTTGAAACGTTATGCTCGGTTGAAATAATGGTTTCCTGGTTGAGAATAGCAATATCCTTCGGCTCGATTTTATGAGCGATATTCTGATATGCATATTCAAAATCATAGCCGCCGCTTGACCTTGCCGCCGCCTGCTTATAGATTGTGTCGTGAATAAGATTATCACCGACGGCAACGCAGGTTACTCTTGAAAGAAGCTCCTCGGGTTTGGTAGTCTGACCCGGGTCATTTTCCTCAAGACTCTGATTCGGCGTAACGTTATCGTCAAGACCGACACCGCCCGTACTTCTGTCAATAAGAAGCACAGAAACGGCAACAATATCAAGAAAAACTATAATAGCAAGAATTACGGAAAGTGCCTTTTTCATTTCACCAACTCCACATTTACCGTATCAATCGAGCGTGATTCTGCCGAGTTTACCGCTTCTGTATTCATCAAGAAGCATAACGGCAGCACGCTCGGTATCGTATTCGCCTTTTCTTAAAAGCATTCCTCTTTTTTGCGCTATAAGCTCAAGCAATTCATAGGGCTCAAGCTCCTCAAAATCCGTTACCTTATATCTTTCTGTAAGCCTGTCCGGATAATTCTTCTGCAGAACAACAAGCAATCTGACTGCAATCTCCTGAATATCGAGAATCTGGTCTTTTACGGAGCCGATAAACGCCAGCTTGAAGCCGACCTCGGGGTCCTCGAATTTCGGCCAGAGTACGCCGGGAGTATCAAGCAGCTCGATTCCCGAGCCGATGAAAAACCAGCGGTTGCTCCTTGTTACGCCGGGCTTGTCCGCAACCTCTGCACGGTTTTTGCCAGCCATTCTGTTGATAAACGAGGATTTGCCCGTATTGGGGATACCGACAACCATAATGCGCAGGTGTTTGCCTGCCATACCCTTATCGGCGTTTGCTTTGATTTTATCCTTGAGCACTTCTCTGACGGCAGGCTGGAATTTATCAAGCCCTTTTCCGCTTCTGCAGTCAACAGGCAGAGCAGTTATGCCCCTCTCGGAAAGCTCTCTGATTTTGCGTGCCGTTGCATTTTCGTCAGCAAGGTCGCATTTATTGAGCAGAACAATTCTCGGCTTTGAGCCGATGATTTCGTCAAGCTCGGGGTTTCTGCTGCTTTCTGGTACTCTTGCGTCAACAAGCTCGCAAACAGCATCAACCATATTGAGATTTTCTTTTATCAAGCGTCTGGTTTTCGCCATATGGCCGGGAAACCATTGCACCGTCATATTTTCATTCATATTATTACACCGTTAATTCAGGGCGCCGAAGGGAGCCGTTCTGAAAACAGCCTTGCCCATAATGTATTCTTCTCTGATCATACCGATTCTGTCATCACGGCTGTCCGTTGAGCCGTTTCTGTTATCGCCCATAACGTAAACGTATCCCTCGGGAACGGTTACGGGCTCACGGTAATCAAGAAGCCTGATAACGGGCTCGGAAATATAAGGCTCATCGAGCTTTACGCCGTCAACGTAAACGTCATAATAACGTCCGCTCGGATTCAGCTCAAGGCTGACCGTCTGACCCTCTGTTGCGATGATTCTTTTGATAAGAACATCCTCGATTATGGGAGATTCATTCGGCTGAGCCGTTACGACGATATCGCCGTTTTTAGGCTCGTTATATACTGACTGAAGGATAATCTGTTCACCGTCCTCAAGGGTAGGCCACATTGAACTGCCGCTGACCTGAATCGTTCTGAAAAGGAACGAAAAACAGATTCCGACGGCAATAACTGCAGTTGCTACGATTGAAACGATATCGAAAACCGTATTTATTAACGGATTTTTTTCTTTTTTAGTATTCTTCTCTTTCATACCGATTCTCCTTTTTTATTCATAGAGTGGCGAGAGTATCCACGAAAACGAAGGAAAAAACCTCAAAAGCGCTTTGCCGAGAACGTATCTTTCATCGACAAGACCGATTGCGCTTGAACGGCTGTCCAACGAATCGTTGCGGTTATCACCCATCACAAACAGCTTGCCCTCATCAACCGTCAACGGAAATTCAACGTCATAATGCAAGGCGGTAGGCTGAGCGATATACGGCTCATCGAGCCGATTGCCGTTGACAAAAACCTCGTGGGTATTGAAATTGATATCAACGGTATCACCGCCGACGGCAATAACTCTCTTGATAATCGGAATATTCCTTTCCCACGGCTGGGTTATGACGACGATATCTCCCCTGTCGAATTCGGTTGAAATACCGCTGACGGCAAGCCAATCGCCCGAATCGAGCGTAGGATTCATCGAATCTCCCTCAACGCCGACAACACGGAAGCAAAGCGCAAACACGAGAAAGACCGCTATTACCGCACCCTTGAACGAATCAAGAGTATCGTAAAGATATTTCATTACCGTTCCTGCAGGCTTGATTTCATCGTCTGCAGGCAGATTGAATTCAACCCAGAATTCGTCTATCCTTCTCAATTTGCCGCCTCCTTTCCGTCGGTGAATGCCAACCGTTGAAAGGTTACGGTCAAAAACACCTTACTCCGAAATTTTCCGCAAAAAGACAATAAAGGTGTAACAACCGCAAAATTGTTACACCCTCATGCTCATTATCTGATCTGTTCCTTAACCTTTGCAGCCTTACCGACTCTGTCTCTGAGATAGTAGAGCTTGCTTCTGCGAACGCGGCCGTGTCTTACGAGCTCAACCTTGGCAACGTTGGGGGAATGGAGAGGGAATACTCTCTCAACACCAACGCCGTAGCTTACGCGGCGAACTGTGAAAGTTTCGGAAACGCCTGAACCCTTGCGGGCAATTACAGTACCTTCGAAAAGCTGAATTCTTTCTTTTTCACCTTCGCGAATCTTAACGTGAACCTTAACGGTATCACCGATTTCGATTGCAGGTACTTCGGACTTGAGTGAATCCTGTGCGATCAATTTGAGTGCATCCATTGTTAATTTCCTCCGATTTTTTCCAGACGTTCGTAACCGCTTACGCGGCAAGAGGACCATCCGCTTTAATGTTATTAAGCATTAAACCCCGTCTTTGAGAGCCGAAGCCGCTAATGACGGCACAAATGCGAGTAATATAATAACACAGCTTTCGCAATAATGCAAGTGTTTTTTTACTTTTTATAATATTTTATGTTTTATTCAAAAACTGACAGGTCTTCGCAGAGCAGTTTGGTCCTAATGACGGAAGTTTTTTCGCTTTCGGCGGCAAATTCAGCCATAAGGGAATTTATGAGAAGCTCCGCATTGAGGTTAACGCTGTTGCCTGCGGCAAGGACGGTGCGGATTTTAACCGAGCATCCGTCGGAAACGCATTCAAAGGAGCGCACCATTTCGCACAGATTAACGGTTTTGATTCCCCTCTTGCTGCGCTTTTCGGCATTGAGCACTCCGCCCTCAATCACAGACGATGCACCAGCGGCAAAGCCTTCGGCTTCACCGTCGGAAAGAAATTGAATTTCAATCTCATATTCTGCGGCGGCGATTTCGTTGGGTTTATTGACGGGCTCGCAGACATCGACAATCTCAATACCCTCGGGCATAACCGCGTTGAGTCTGCTTCTGATTTCGTCAAAGGACATATCCTCTTCGATGCGGATATCGAGAGGCTCTCTCATACCCGTCTGACCGAGAGGCAGGGGCATAAGAAACGTCATATAAGGATGAGGGTTGAAGCCTTCTGTATACCACAGCGGGATTTCCGCCCTTCTTACGGCACGGGTCATACATCTGTTCATATCGAGATGTGAGATATAAATTGCAAGTCCGCTTTTCTTAAACCACAGTCTGACGGATTTCATCGCACACACCTCCGTTAAGTTTTGCCGCACCGCATCCCGAGCATTTTTCACGGCAGCAGGCGGTTGTTTCACCCTTGTGAGCCTTCTGATTCTCTCTCACAAGGAAGCTCTTTGTTACGCCGTAATCCATATGGTCCCACGGCATAATTTCATCATACTCTCTGCGGCGTGCAGTATAGAAATACGGGTCGATTCCGCACTCCTCAAAACTCTGCATCCACTTATCTCTGTCAAGATGCTCCTCCCAGCCGTCGAAGCGGCAGCCCTTGCGCCACGCAGTTTCGATAACGTCGGCAAGTCTGCGATCGCCCCTTGAAAATACACCTTCAAGAAAGCTGGTCCACGGCACGTGCCTTGAAACGCTGACCTTTCTTGTTTTGACGCAGGAAATGAGATAATTCTGCTTATCGATAAGCACCTCGGGTCTGTCCTGAGGCTCCCATTGGAAGGGCGTGAAGGGCTTGGGTACGAGCGATGCAACGCTGATATTGACCGCAACGCTCTTGCCCTTGGGCTTGTTTTCGTTTCTGTAATATTCATCAACAACAGCCTGCGCAAGGTCGGCAATACCCTGAATATCCTCATCGGTTTCAGTGGGCAAGCCTATCATAAAATAGAGCTTTACGGCTGTCCATCCGCCGGAAAATGCCTGTCTTGCGGTTGAAAGCATTTCGGCTTCGGTAATATTTTTATTTATAACGTCACGCAGACGCTGTGTGCCTGCTTCGGGAGCAAACGTCAGACCGCTTCTGCGTACGGCATTGAGCTGCTCCATAAGCTCCTTGGGGAAGTTATCCGCACGGAGCGAAGGCAGGGCAATGTTGATTTTTTCCTTAATCGTCCACGGAAGCATATTTCTGATAAGGGTTTCGAGACCCTTATAGTCGCTTGTGCTCAGTGAACAGAGAGAAATTTCGTCATAGCCCGTGCTTTTGCATATTGCACGGCACTGCTTTTCAACCGTTTCGGGAGATTTTTCTCTGATTGGACGGTTGAGAAAGCCTGCCTGGCAGAAGCGGCAGCCTCTGATGCAGCCTCTGAAAATTTCAACGGTTGTTCTGTCGTGCACAACCTCAAGGAAGGGCACAACGAAGCTCTCGGGTGAAAACATCGAATCAAGGTCGGCAACGTTGCGCTTTTCAACCTTTTCGGGCGCACCGCAGGTGGGTGTTATCGCCTTGACGGTGCAGTCCTCATTATATTCAACCTCATAAAGCGAAGGCACGTAAACGCCCTTAATCTGAGCCGCGGCGGCAAGGAATTCAGCCTTGGAAGCACCCTTGGCTTTATATTCTTTAAGCAAATCGATAAGCTCGTTTGTTACCTCCTCGCCGTCACCGGGAAGAGTGATATCAAAAAACTCCGCCATAGGCTCGGAATTGCAGACACAGGTGCCACCCGCAATAACAATGGGGGTCAGCTCTTTTCTGTCCCTGCTTCTGACGGGAATGCCTGCAAGATCAAGCATATTGAGCACGTTTGTATAGCTCAGCTCATACTGCATCGTAAAGCCGAGAATATCAAATTCGGTGAGTGCATCGCCGCTTTCAAGGGCATAGAGGGGAATGGAATTCTCTCTCATCACCTGCTCCATATCAACCCACGGAGCAAAAACTCTTTCGCACCACGCATCTTCCCTTGCATTGATAAGGGAATAAAGAATCTTCATTCCGAGATGCGACATTCCGATTTCATAGGTATCGGGGAAGCAGAAAGCATAGCGGATATCAACGGATGCCTTATCCTTGACAACGCTGTTAAGCTCGCCGCCCGTATATCTGCCGGGTTTTTGCACCTTCGGCAGGAATTTTTCAATTTTTTCGGGATACATAGGCTTTCTCCTTCAAGTAACATATCCTGAATATGATAACATATTTATTTAAAAAAATCTACAGTTTTACGGTGCCTTTTTCCCTTTTATCAAAAAAGCTTACCGCCGCAAGATAAACCGCCACGCCTCCGACGGTCACGTTGCCGTAAAATACCGCCGCAAAAAAACCGAAAACCGCAAGCGGCGCAAGAAAAATATAAACTGCAGCTTCGCAGATGCTCTCCGCTTTTTCCTCGTTCATAAATCTGCACAGCATTTCATAAAGTATGTTTCCGCCGTCAAGCGGTCTGCAGGGAATAAGATTAAAAATCCCGATTGCAAGGCTGACTGCCGCGGCGGTTTTCACGGAATCATTATGAGGAAACGCAAGGCTCAGACCTGCCCAAAGCAAAAGATTTGCCGCAGGACCTGCGGCATAAACTGCAGTATTGTATTTTCCCGAGCCTATTGCTCTGCGTTCAAGCTTCACGCCGTAAAAAGACAGTTCAACGAGCGCAGGCTTTTCACCGACGGCAAGCATACAAAGCAAATGCGCCGCTTCGTGAATGATACAGCAGAAAATCGCAACGGCGCAAACTCCGCTTTCATCGAGAATCAGCATACAGGTGATGCACGCGGCAAAGGAAACGTTGATTTTCACATCTGTTTCGCCGTGCTTAATTTTCATCGGGGAAAATAAGCTGTGCAGGGTCAACCCTCACCCCGTCAATCCTCACCTCGAAATGCAGATGCGGACCCGTTGACCAGCCCGTTGAGCCGACAACTCCTATCGTTTCTCCTCCTCTGACAACCGTCCCTTCGGGTGCGTAGATATCATTCAGGTGACAGTAGTAGGTTTCAAAGCCGTCGGAATGCTCAACGAGAACGTATTTGCCCCATACGTCGCTTTCGCCCGATTTCGTCACCCTGCCCGCATACGCCGACGAAACGGGTGTGCCTTCGGGTGCGGCGAGATCGATGCCCGTATGAAAACCGTAATTGCCCGATACGGGATTCGTTCTGTAGCCAAACGGTGAAGTAAGCCTCAATTCCTCAAGCGGCAGAGTTACGGGTGCGCTGACAGTATATTTCGCAAAGCTGACCCCCTCGGGTGTTTCCTCCGATACGATATCCTCGCCGCCCGTGCCGACAATTTCGCCGACGGCAACGGTTTCATCCGCCACGGTCACGGCGGGCTCTTTGGAATCAAGGACGATTTTTGCCGTAACCTCCGATTCGGGAAACGAAACGGGAAGAAAAACCTCTTTCGCAGTGTTTTTAAGGCTGCCGAAAATCTGCGACACGCTCATATCCTTTGACATAATTCTCTCATAGTCGCTTTTCATTCTTGCCGATGCAGACGGGCTGATTTTTGAAACAAGCAGAACTCCTCCCACAACGACAAGGCAGAGCGCAAACTGAATCAGGATCAGGCGGATGAGATAATCCGATTTTGTTTTCGGTCTTGACGGTGTTTCGTCAGCAAACGAATATCTGCTGCGGTATTCGCTTCTTTCGGGTCTGTCTGGATATCTTGAAGTATTTTCCATTTCTTCCTCCGATAATCTTTTTTAATTGATTATATGAAAGATATACCGTCGGATATGCAAAAAGACTTCCCCAAAACGAGGAAGTCTTTATTTTTATTTAAGACCGAGGCTGTTGTTGAGAAGAAGCGAGCTGTAGATGAAAAGCACGTCAGCATTCTCAAAATCAACCATATTGCCCAGCACCGCAGGATTGATATAGCGGATATCAACAACGGTGATTTTTGAATAACTCTGAATCAGAAGAGGCGTAAGGCTGCTGCCGAAAGAATCTCTGAAAATCACGAGCTCTTTACCGTTTGAGGAAAGATGGTTTTCAACCGTCAGCAAAGCCTGATTGCCCGAAAGGAACATTTCATAGGGGTCTTTGCCCTCTGCCTTTTCCATATTGTATACGGGCAATTCAACGGGCATTCCCGTTTCATAGCTTTTGACCTTGCACATATCAATCGCAGGGCTTGTGAGATACTTTATCGTATCAGCCTTGAAAGGCAGTGCTGCCTGACCGTAGTAGGTGCCGTAGAAAGGCTTTTCAAAAGTGTTGACGGTGAAATCATCGCTGAAGCTCGCGCCCATTTCAGAGGCAATGTGACCCGCAATATCAACTATCTGCTCCTGCTTCCAGTGGCTGTCGGTGTTGTAATAATCCTCAAGCGAAAGCAAGGGGAAAATATCGATATATTGCGCATAGGGTGCTTTTTCTTTTACGGACGAGGCGAGCTTGTTATAATCGAGAGCAAGATATCCGCCGTCTTCTGCAAGGAACATATTTTTATCGGGCACAACGGAAAGATAAACCTTTGCGCCTTTTTCCTTGATAAAGCTGTCGTAAATATAGGAAAAACGTCCCGTTGCGTGGTCTATCATATCGTCCTTAAGCGGATATTCGAGCTTTGAGATATGACCGCCTTCGATGATAACGTCGTTGTTATCCTTGTTGGCAAAAATATAGTGTGAAACAAATGCCTTGATGCTTCTGAAACCGTCTCTGACGGGAAACTGGTCAAGGGTAAAATCCTCAAAATCCTTCATAAATTCACCCGAAATAACGGATTCAAGAGTGATTTCAGGGAATTTTGCGAGTGCTCTGCGCTCACTGTCCGAAAAATCTGTCTGCTTTTTTACGAGATTCCAGCCGAAAAATCCGATAAGAAGAGCCGCAACAAGAACGGTTACAACAATATTTTTTGTTTTTTTATTCATTACGGCACCTCCTTAAAATCTGAAATAAAGGAACGGATTGAACGAGCCGTCAACAAGATATGCGGTCATAACAATCAGCAGACCGACAAGCACAACAGGCTCGACAACGTTGAAGAACTTTTCGCTTTTCTCCGAGAATTTTGCGGCAAGTTTCTTGGGCAGAGGAGTTGCGCCGATAATTGCCAAAACAATGACAACGGCATAGCTGCGCAGATAATAGAGCCACTCCGCAGAATATGCAGGCACTCCGCCGAAGCCGAACATTCCGCCGATATAGCGGATCGCTTCACCCATATCGGCTGCGTTGAAGATAACGAAGCTGATAATTACGAGAAGCATTACGTAGATATGGCTGAACACCTTTGATTTATCAAGATATTTTTTGAGCCAGAGCTTTTCGAGAACGAGAAGCACTGCAAAATAAAGTCCCCAGACGATGAAATTCCACGCCGCACCGTGCCAGAAACCCGTAAGAAACCATACGACGAAAATGTTTCTGAACCATTTGATTTTCGAAACACGGTTGCCGCCGAGAGGAATATAAACGTAATCCCTGAACCACGTGCCGAGCGACATATGCCATCTGCGCCAGAATTCGGTGACACTCGTTGAAATATAGGGATAATCGAAATTTTCAAGGAAATCGAAGCCGAAAATCTTGCCCATACCGATTGCCATATCGCTGTAGCCCGAGAAATCGAAATAAATATGGAGCGTGAAAGCGATTGCATAAAGCCAGTAGAACAAAACGGATTTATCGTCGGATGCCCTGAAAACGTCGCAAAGCTCACCGAGAGCGTTTGCAATAAGAATCTTTTTGGCAAGACCGATAATCAGCCTTCTCATACCCTGCGCCGCCGCATCGAAATTATGCTCACGCTTTACAAGCTGCTTTTCGATATCGGAATATCTGACAATCGGACCTGCGATAAGCTGCGGAAACATTGCAACGTAAGCGGCAAGGTTAATCGGGTTTTTCTGCGCCGCAACGTCACCTCTGTAAACATCAACGGTATAGCTGAGAATCTGGAAGGTATAGAAGCTGATGCCTACGGGCAAAGCAATACCCGTAAGGGGCACGGAGAGACCCGAAACCGAATTAAACGTGGAAATAAAGAAATCGGTATATTTAAAAATGCCGAGCACCGCAAGGCTCGAACCTACGGAAAGCACGAGAAGCACCTTGCTCATCGGCTTTCCTCTGAATTTTTCAATCAGCAAACCGAAAATATAGCCCGAAACAATCGTCGCAATCATAAGCAGTGCGAATTTCGGCCTGTCCCACGCATAGAAAACAAGGCTTGATATGAGCAGAACGGTGTTTTTGAGCTGCTTGGGGCTTATGAAATAAAGAATAAGCACGCAAGGCAGAAAATAGAAAAGAAAAGGTATGCTTGAAAACAGCATTTCATTCAACCTTTCTGTATTTTAGAATAGCGGTAGTAAAAAACGGGTGCAGAAAATCCTGCACCCGTCAGGGAATTTCAGATAAAATTAAGCAAGGCTCATGGGACACATAAGGAAGAATACGGTGTTGCCAACGTTTTCGCAAACCATTTCTTCTGCTTCTGTGCAAATGTTCCATCTGAGATTTGCGTTATCCTTAAGAGTAGTCTTGAATGCATCAACGTCAGCGCCGTCTGCAAGAGTGAAGATATAGCCTACGAAAGGAATTGTGCCGATGCCGGGAGCAAAGCTTACAGCCTCTTCAAAGCCCTTGATTTCGTTGTCATCAAAGCCTGTGAGATAGCCTTCTTCCATGGGAGCAACCATAGGCATAAACTGGATTGATTCGTGAGCGATAACCTTGTTTGCAAGCTCTTCAGCCGTTGCAGTGGGATTGGAAGCAAGCTCATCATAGAATACGTTGAGAAGAGTCTGAGCTGCGCTTGTGCCGTCGGAAACTTCGCCGCCGTCAACTGCGGGAGCATCAACGCCGGGCATCTCGGGGCCTTCGCCGGGTGCTGCAGGCTGATTCATATCGTCTGCGGGAGCATCTGTTACGGGTGCGGTTGTTGTTTCGTCAGGTGTTTCATTGCCGCCGCAAGCAGCAAATGAAAGAAGCATAGCTACTGAAAGAATGATTGCAAAAAGTTTTTTCATGGTTTTTTCTCCTTTATTTTCTGCGGCTTGACCGCATATTTTACTTGTTAATTATTTCCTGGTTACTTTCCATTCTCCGTCATATTCAAGAATGAGTATACAGGATTTTTTACCGTAGTCAACAGTCATAACGCTTTTTTTCATTCCGTCGCTTTTCCAGACGAGTTCAACGTCCTCTTCGGCGGAAAATTCCGTAAGACCGTTTTCTTCGCCGACAACGTCAAAGCATCCGCTGTCAACCGTTATCAACGCACCGCCGTCAAGGTCGAGACCGACCGAAACCTCGGCAGGCGAAAATGCTCTTGCAAGAGCAGGCGCATTCGTTTCCGTAAGCGCAAGGCTGAAGTTTTCGCCAAAATCCGTGCCGTTGATGCTGACTTCGATTCCGTTATCCGTAAAGACGGCAAACACCGCAACCGCTACAAGCACAACGCAGGCAGCCATTGCAACAAAACGAGAAACTCTGCTTCTGAAAACAAAAACGTTATCTTTTTTCTTTTCAGGTTCTGCAGAGGAAAACACCCTGTCGCGCAGTTCGTCAGGCGCTTTTATCGACGAATATGCTTTTTTCTGATTTTCGTCAAACATTGTTTTCTTCCTTTTCAAGTTTATCCTTCAGCGCTTCCCTGCCCCTTGAAAGTCTCATCTTAACGGCAGAAACTCCGATTCTCAGAATCGAGGCAATCTCTTCAACCGAAAAACCTTCGAGATAGTGAAGCGTAACGGCAAGTCTGTATTTTTCAGGAATCGAAGCAAGTGCACAGTCAAGCGAAAGCAAAGCCTCTGATTTTGAATCATCCCCTGCCAGATGATGAATCTCATCAACCGAAAGATGATTTCTCACCTTTTTATGACGCAGAATATCGTGGCAACGGTTGATAAGCGCACGGATAAACCAGGCTTTTTCGTGCTCCGAATCGCTGAATGAAGGCTCGGAATCGATGAATCTGAGGAATACGTCATGAACGGCATCCATCGCTTCGTCGCATCCGCCAAGCTGAGAAACGGCAATGCGGTAAAGCATATCCGAATAACGCCCGTATGCTTCGGAAAGTCTTTCTTTTGAAGCTGAGTTAGTTCTCAAATTCCGCCCTCCTATCCTTAAAACGGTTCAGAAACCCGAAAAGTCACATAAATCTGAAAAATTTTTTAAAAAATATTTTTGCTGACCGCCTGATGAATTATAACATATATCCGCTGACAATACAAATATTATTTAAAGCTTATGAGTAGTAAAACTTGTGGCAACGGGCAGCTATGCCGAAATCAAGGCTTGGCAGAGCGACCTTGAATCCCTTGAGAAGCTGAACAATATGTTCCTCGATGTGCTTGACGAGCTTGCAGAGAGAAAAAGTGACGAATCGTCACGCTCTCAAGAAGAAAAGAGCACCGCCGAAGCGGTGAAAAGCACAAAACGAGATTTAGTTTCAAAGGGTGACGTTGCGGCGGCTCAATCAATTGGTAGAAAAAGCATCAATTCTCTTTCGTCTGCAGAGCTTAATAAACTTTCCACCTTCGCTAAAAAATATTGGAGTGAACTCGGAATAAAATCTCCGTTCTTCCGTGCTTGGTTTGGCGATTGGAGAATGAGCGATACAACACCGATTACTGTTGCTACAAAGATAGATTCGACAAGAGGTCTTGTGAAAAACGGCGACACCGGATGGGAAATAAATGTGTCGAGCAAGGTTTTTGACGAAACAAAACATCAACATTCACCCGAGAGTGTTCAGGCAAGAGCTTATTTGCCTTACATTCGAGATGTTATAAAAAATGCTGTTTTGCTTGATTCTTTAGGAATAGACCCAAAAAAATCAGAGAATTCTTTGTTAATGCATTCGTTTTACTGTGTTGCTGATATTGGCAAAGGCAAGGAAGTATTAAAGCTTTATGTTGAAGAGATGTATGACCCAACATCAAAAGATACAAATAAAAGAGCTTATAAGCTTCAAAATATAAAAAGAACATCCACAGTAAATGGCGGAGTTCAGGGTCAACCCCCTAGCTCCCTTGCAAATACTGTGAATGCAATTAAAACTATATCAGATTTGTTTTCGTTTGTCAAGAAATATGATAGCGAATTTAAACCTAACCCTGCAAGCAAAGTTGTCAATCCCGACGGAACGCCGAAGGTGATGTATCACGGCACAACAAGCAGCTTTACAGCTTTTGATAAAAAGAAGGCGAAATCATCGGGACTTTATGGAAGAGGCTTCTATTTCACCGAAAGCAAAAGCCACGCAGGGCAGTACGGCAATGCAATGGCGGTTTATCTTGATATCAAGAATCCGCTTGAGCCGGGCAAAAACAGGATGAGTAAAGAACAGCTCCGTAAATTTCTTAAGGCGGTTGCCGAAAATGAAGATTATGACATTTGGAATTACGGTACAGAGGATATTTCAGAAATCGTTGAGAGCATCTATAAAAACGATGCTTTTGCGGTTATTCAGGATGTCAATGCAACGGCAATAGGCAATTTCACAGAAGCGTTGGAATTGTTCAATGATGTTAACGGTACAAACTTTGACGGTATCATAACGCCTACAGAAACCGTTGTATATGAGCCTACACAAATCAAATCTGCAACCGACAATATTGGCACGTTTGATAAGAGGAATCCTGATATCCGTTACTCAACCAAAAGAGATACCGACCGCAAACAGAGCCAGTTTGATGTTATCAATGAAACAAACCCTGCCCCGAATACCTATAGCACTTGGATAAGAACGGTTGAGGATATCAAGACGTTATCAGAAACCCTTGATGACCCCGATTGGGATTATGATGAATTCAACCCCGACCTCACAAGAGCAGATATTAAAAAGGCGATTCGTAACGGCGAGATAACAGTTTACAGCTCCAAACCGATTGAGAGCGGTGTGTTTGTTACACCTTCAAGAATGGAAGCGGAGAGTTATTCGGCAGACGGTAAGGTTTACGAAAAGGTTGTCAGCATTGACGATGTTGCTTGGGTTGACCCGACACAAGGTCAATATGCAAAGATTTATGAGAGTCAGGTTGGTTTCAAGCATTCGAAGAAAAGAGACTTTGCCGAACAGTTAGATGCTTGGGACGGACATACAGAGGGCTTTTCATTTGTCATAGGAAAGGTATCAAAACCGCTTTTGGATGCAGGGATACCTAATAAACAAATAAGAATTGATGCAAGCAAAATAAAAAAGACAATTGCAAAACACGCAGGGATGACAATGGAACAATTCAAGAGCATTCCCGAATTGTTAGAGGCACCCATATTTATAATTGAGTCAAAAAAAGATGCAGACTCAAGAGTGATTATGGGTGATTTGTATGACAACAATGGAAAGGTTATTACGGTTGTGCTTAAATTGTCACCATCTTCACGAAAAGGAAATGTGCTTGATGTGCTGAAGGTCTCATCAGCTGAAGGCAGAAGTCATATAAGTAGTTTGTTTAGATACGATGATGGAATGCCCGTTAGAATTCTTTATGAAGATACAAAAAGAGCCCAACATTGGCTGAACGTCAATAGGCTACAGTTGCCGTTACGCAGTCCCAACGTGAACTCTAATAATATTGTAGCCAATAAAACTCAAAATGTCAATACTAAATACTCCACCAAACGAGAATCCTCAATCCCCGAAGAAGCAAGTGAGTATATTCTTGACACAAAAGAATACCGGGAGATTCTTGAAATTGCTGACGAAAGATTTGAGCTTGCAGGCCGCAAAGAGCTTTCTTCCAAAGCAATTGACCGTCTCGCAGGCAGGCTTCTTGAAAAATCGAAGAGCAATTACAGCAGAGAGTTGTTAACCGAAAGGTTGACAGCTCTTTTTGATTATATTGCAAACAGTCGAGACGTCAGCCAAAAAGCGGAATATATCAAGCATATATTATATAATACAATAAATATATCAATATTTCACCCAAAAATCTTGACACCGCAACCGTTTTGTGATATCATCTATTTGAGCAATAAACAAATTTGTTTATTTATGCAATAAATAGTACTTGTGCCGATAGTTTTTGCTTCGGTAAATTATACTTTGGTAAAATATATTTCATTTATTATTTATTTCTCGTGAAAGGAGGGTGCCTGATGTTTGCTCCGACTCCGTTTGGAGTTATGCTAAAAGAATCTCGTGAAAGTGCAAAGCTCTCGCAGTTTGACCTCGCCTCGGGGCTCGGCAAAACCGCTCAGTATATCAGCAACATTGAAAAAGGCAAAAACAACTCCCCTCCTGATGACGAGGCGATTTTCAAGCTCATTTCCCTGCTCGGTCTCAAAGGCAGCGATGCTGAAAAATTCAGATTCCTTGCTTATGCCGACAGAGGAATGCTCCCCCCCGAAATCTTCAGATACGTTTTCGATTGTCCCCCTCTTGTCGGGCTTATTAATTTTGCTGTGAGCAACAGCATACCGAATGATTACTGGGACTCCGTTTTCAACGGTCTCCTCAACGAAAGAAAGGCGGATTAAAAATGGCTAAAACTCCCGATTACATTAAATATGCGGCTTCTGTTGTACCCAGCGAAAGACAAATCAAATGGCAGGAAACGGAATTCTATGCTTTCATTCATTACGGCATCAACACCTATACCGATTCCGAGTGGGGCAACGGCAACGAGGACCCCGAGCTTTTCAATCCCGAATCCCTTGACTGCCGTCAGTGGGCAAAGCTCTGCAAACTTGCAGGTATGAAGGGTCTTATCCTCACCGCCAAGCATCACGACGGCTTCTGTTTGTGGCCCTCTGCTTACACTGATTTCAGCGTGCGTTCAAGCAACTGGAAGGACGGCAAGGGTGACGTTGTTGCGGAATGCGCCGAAGCCTGCCGTGAATTCGGTCTGAAATTCGGCATTTACGTTTCCCCCTGGGACAGACACGAGGAAACCTACGGTACAGGCGATGCGTACAACAAATACTTCAAGAATCAGCTTCGCGAAGTCCTTACCGCTTACGGTGAGCTTTTCTGCGTATGGTTTGACGGAGCCTGCGGCGAAGGCAAAAACGGCAAGAAACAGGAGTACGATTGGGAGGGCTATTATAAGCTCATCCGTGAGCTTCAGCCAAACGCCACAATCAACATCACGGGCCCCGACGTTCGCTGGTGCGGAAATGAAGCGGGCGTTTGCAGAAAGAGCGAATGGAGCGTTGTTCCCTATTACCACTCAAATGCAGAGCTTATCGCAGCCGCAAGCCAGCAGAACGTTTCAAAGCCTCCTAAAAAAATAAATCCCACCACCCTTGACCTGGGCAGCAGGAAAGCAATCAAAAAATGCAGCAAACTTATCTGGTATCCTGCGGAGGTTGACGTCTCCATCAGAAAAGGCTGGTTTTACCATAAGAACGACGACTATACCGTTAAGCCTCTTTCAAAGCTTCTTGATATTTATTATAATTCCGTCGGAGCAAACGCCTGCTTCCTTCTGAATATCCCCCCTATGCCAAGCGGAAAGATCCACGAAACGGACGTTGAAACTCTTCTTTCACTCGGTGCACAGCTTGATATAGATTTCAACGAAAACCTTGCAGAAGGCTCTGTCATAACGGATAACCGTCATCTTGACGAAGCGCACTGCGGTCAGATGGCATTGAGCAGCGACCCCGAGGAATACTGGCATTCCGGCGACGACCCTGACGGTGCAGAGCTGATACTCGACCTTGGCGACGAATACGATATAAATAAAATCGTTCTCGGTGAGCATATCAGGACGGGTCAGCAGATTGAAAAATTCTCACTTTACGCTCTGACGGACAAAGGTAAGTGGAAGCGTATTGCAAAAGAAACCGTAATCGGCTACAAGCGCATCTGCCGCTTTGAGGAGTTCAGAGTAAGATATTTCAAACTTGTTATCGAAAAAGCCCGTTGCTTTGCAACAATTTCAAAATTTGAGGCATATTAATCCCAGGTTTTCCAGATTTCGGGGCAGTAGCCGACGGTTGCCTGCTTACCGTTTCTGACAATGGGAGTTTTGAAAAGCTCACCGTGTTCAAGCAGCTTTTCTTCAATAGCCTCTTTGCTCGCAAGATATTTTATAAAATGCTTTTCGTAGGCCTTTGATTTTTCATCAATCAGAGCCTCCATTGAGCCGACAGCCGCTTTGACACTGTTATATTCACCCTTACTGAAATTCTTCTGCGTAAGGTCGATAAACTGGAATTTAATTCCTCTTTCCTTAAAATATCTCTGCGCCTTTTTGGTATCAAAGCACTTGTTTGTGCCAAAAATCTGTATATTCATATCAAAATCCTCCCTTACGGTGTAACAATATGGTAATCAAAATCCCTCCACAAGTCAATACTGTTATTGAAATTCTGAACGCAAACGGTCATTCGGCTTACGTTGTGGGCGGTGCGTGCAGAGACCTGATTATGGGAAAAGAAGCGCACGATTGGGACGTTACAACGAGCGCTCTGCCCGAGGAAACCGCCGCCGCTTTTGCGGACTACAGAGTTATCGAAACGGGCATAAAGCACGGCACGGTAACGGTTATCGTTGATTCGATGAGCATTGAAATCACAACCTACCGCATTGAGTCGGGCTATTCCGATAACCGCCATCCCGACTCCGTTTCTTTTACCGACAGAGTTGAAGATGACCTCTCACGAAGAGATTTCACGGTCAACGCAATCGCTTTTTCGCCATCAAACGGTATGGTTGACCCCTTCGGCGGACAGAATGACATTGAAAGAAAGGTCATCCGCTGTGTCGGTGACCCCGATAAACGCTTCGGCGAGGATGCGCTGAGAATCATCCGTGCTCTGCGGTTTTCGAGCGTGCTCGGCTTCGGAATAGACAAAGAAACCGAAGAATCCATAAGGCGAAACTACAAATCGCTCTCCAACATTTCCGCTGAAAGGATTTTCACTGAATTTTCAAAGCTTCTCTGCGGAAAAGACGCAGGCAGAATACTGACTCGATTCAGCGAGGTTGTTTTTCATATTATGCCCGAGCTTGAGCCGATGAAAGGCTGCCTGCAGAATCACGAGAGGCATATATATGACGTCTGGGGACACACCGTTGCGGCAGTTGAAGCCATAAAACCCGAAGCGCATCTGCGTTTCACAATGCTCCTGCACGACAGCGGCAAACCGAGCGTAAAATTCACCGACGAAAAGGGTGTTGACCATTTCTACTCCCACGCAAAGGTCAGCCGAAAAATCGCAGACGGAATTCTCTCAAGGCTGAAAACCTCAAACAAGTTCAGAAACAGCGTCTGCAATCTGGTTGAATACCACGATTTTCTGCCCGATAAAATAAGCAGAAAAACATATAAGAAATATATTGCAAAGCTCGGCAAAGAGACGGTCAGAGAGCTTTTCTATATAAGAGAAGCAGATATAAGGGCGCAGAATCCCGTTTTTCTTGACGAAGGTCTTGAGGCAAACGATATCGGATTGCGTATCCTTGAAGAAATCGAAGCGGAAAACGCCTGCTTCAGAATTGCCGACCTTGCCGTAAGCGGCAAAGACCTTGCCGCGGCAGGAATACCTTCCTCCCCCGAGATGGGCAGACTGCTTGAAGCACTGCTTGACGAGGTTATGGGAGATACGCTTAAAAACGAAAAAGATTCACTCTTGAAAAGAGCCGAAGAAATATATAAAACGATGAAAGGCAGTTAAAATTATGGAAATTGTAAGAATAGAAAACGCACAGGAATTTGATGCTTTTGTCCGCTCGCATCCGAAGGGACATATGATGCAGACCTCCGCCTGGGGAAAGGTCAAAAAAGAATGGGAATGGGTCGGCTTTATCAGCAGAAACGCAAACGGAGAAATCAAGGGCGTTTGCGGTGTGCTTCTGCGTGCAATTCCCATGATGCCTTATAAAATGATGTACGCACCCAGAGGTCCCGTCTGTGACCTTGCCGACAAGGAAACCGTAAAGGAGCTTCTCCTTGCCGCAAAAGAATACGGTGTTAAAAACAAAGCGGTCACTTTCAAGATTGACACAGACACTCTCGCTTCAAACGAGGAATATATCAATCTGCTTAAAGGTATCGGCTTCACCTTCAAGGACCACAACGCAAATTTCGACACCGTGCAGGCGAGGTATATTCTGCGCCTTGACACAAAGGGCAAAACCGAAGAAGAAGTCCTTGCGTCCTTCCATCCGAAAACACGCTATAACACCCGCCTTGCCGCAAGAAAAGGCGTTACGGTTGAAATCAAAGGCAAAGAAGCCTGCGAAGAATTCCATGACCTTATGCTCGTTACGGGCGAAAGAGATAACTTTGCAACCCGTGACACTTCATATTTTGAGCGCATTATGGATGCATTCGGTGACGATGCAAGAATCTATTTTGCAAAATATGAGGGCAAGACCATCGCAGGTGCGCTCGACGTGCATTGCGGTGACAAGGTATGGTACGTTTACGGTGCAAGCTCCAACGAATACAGAAACGTTATGCCCAACTATCTCGTACAGTGGGAAATGATTAAATGGGCAATTGAAGAAAACTGCTCCTGCTACGATTTCCGAGGCGGTTACCCTGATGAAGATAACCCTCTCCACGGTATTTTCAAATTCAAAATCGGCTTCACAAACGAATATATGGAGCTGATGGGAGAAGCTGACCTTGTTATCAATAAGCTCGGATTTGCTGCCGTCAATGCAGCACAGAAGGCGGCAAAAGCAACCCGAGGCATCCGCGCAAAAATCATCAACAGAAAATAAGAATACCACTCAGGCAAATTTTTGCCTGCTCAAATCCTCCATATTGACAAACGCCCCCACAATCAAAGTGGGGGCGCTTGTCTTTTTATATTCCGAGTGCGTTTTTCAGATTAAGACCGAGGATTTTTTTCTTGCATTCTTCGCTGATATCAAGCCCTTGAATTCTTGCAATATCCGCCTTGATGACCTCTGCATTATTATAGGGGAAATCAAGGCCGAAAACGCTTCTGTCCTCCCCTGTCTGATGAATAACTCTTTCAAGCTCCTCATCCGTCAGCGCCCATACGCTGTCCTTGCCCTTATGCAGACCGACGCTGGTCCAGCCTGCAAAAACAGAGTTTCCGTTTCGTGAATTGTTGCACATAACAGCAAGGGCTTCTCTGTAAAAATGATATCCGCCGATATGCTCCATACTGAATTTCATCTTCGGAAATTTCCACGCAACCTCATCAAAAAGAATAACTCTGTTATCCCTGAGTCTGTGCCAATGCATACCCGAATGGAACGAAATGAAGAGACCGAGCTCCTCGGCCTTTGCATAAACCTCGCACGCTTCGGGACCGTCAATAACGAACTCCTGATAGGGCGGATGCATTTTTATGCCTTTGAATCCGAGTGATGCGAGCTTTTCGACCTGACGGGAGTAGTCGCCTTTTTCAAAATCAATATTACCGAAGCCGATGAGTCTCGGATTGCCCTTTATTTCTTCGGCAAGCCAATCGTTGGGGTCTCCTTCAAAGCCCGATTCCCTGAATCTGTCGTGAAACGGCGGATAGCACACCGCCATATCGATTCCGCATTCATCCATCAGCTCAAGGAGCTTTTCAACCGTACCCTCGGGTCTGATTTCCTTGGGGAAAACGTGAGCGTGATTTGCAAATATCATTTCATAACCTCCGTTACAGCTTTCTGCAATAAATTATATAATGTATGAAGAATTATGTCAATTTTTTCTGTACTTTTCGTTTTATTTATGATATAATAAATCAATATTTTTTCGCAAGTAACAAAATAAGGAGATGTGAAAATGAAAAAAATTATCTCAATTCTTTTATCCGCCGTTATCCTCATCGGTGCAATTTCAGTCGGATTCACGGTTTTTGCCGCAGAAGAAGAACTGAAAATCGCTGTTGCATCCGACCTTCACTACAACGTACCCAGAGAGACTCTTGAGGGCGATATCGACCACGAAATCTATTGGTACGCCAACAGAAGAGCCGCTATGGAAGACGAAAGCGGATTTATCATTGACGAAATGCTCAGGCAGGTTGCAGAGAGCGACAGCGAATTTCTCCTCATCTCGGGTGACCTTGCAGATAACGGCAGAAGAATCGCTCAGGAGCATTATGACGTTGCCGCAAAGCTCAAGAAATTTGAGGAAGAAAGCGGTAAATCCGTTTTCGTAATTCCCGGCAACCACGATTTCGGCGCAGGCGAAGAGGATTTCAAAATCAACGATTTCGTTACAACATATGCCGATTTCGGTTATGACAAGGCAATCGAAAAAATCGAGGGCACAGGCTCATATACCGCTGACCTCGGAGAAAAATACAGACTCATCGCTTTCGACTCAAACGACCCCAACAGATCAACGGGTGACGGCGTTTCAAAGGACGAGGTAAACTGGGTATGCGACCAGGCTGACAAAGCTTATGCCGACGGCAGATACCCCATTCTTATGATGCACCACAATCTCCTTGACCATATGCCCATCCAGTCAATTTTCAGCAAGGATTTCATCATCGGAAATCACCTTTCGGTTGCTGAAAAATTTGCTAACCACGGCATCAAGGTTGTGTTCTCGGGTCACGAGCATTGCAGCGACGTTTCCACATACACAAGCACAAAGGGCAACAAAATCTACGATTTTGCAACAACCTCTCTTTCAATGTATCCCCTGCAGTACAGAACAATGTCCCTCACAGAGGATAAAATCTCCTATGATATCAAAACTGTTGACAAGATTGACACAGACGCTCTGACAGCAACCGTCAGCGGCTTTACCGACGAGCATATCGCACTTATGAACGCAGGTCTCAACGCCTATGCAAAGGGCTTCCTCAAGGCAGGCGTACAGTACAGACTCTGGCTCGGTATGACTCCCGAAAAGCTCGGCATTGATGAGGACGCATTCTATGCCGACCTCGTTTTCACCGCAATCAACGGTCTGACAAGCATTCTTGAAATGCCTCTCTACGGCGAAGGCAGTGTTCAGGAGCTTGCAAAGGAATATAACATCGAAATCCCCGACAGCGAATACGAAACAGGCTGGGACCTCGCAACAGAGCTTGTTGCCGCACACTATGAAGGCGAAGAAGCCTTTGATTTCTACGGCACAGAGGTTGCAATTCTCCTTCGCACGGTCGGACTTATACTTCTCGATGACCTCTCAACAGTAGGCGATGAAATTTTCCTTAAGGCAGCAAACAATATTCTTTCGCATTTCGGAACGGATTCCGTTCAGAAAGACCTCACGAAGCTCGGCACAAAGGTATTCGGCCCCTTCACCGCAGGCGAATATTTCCTTCTTGCAATCGCCTCCCCCATCCTTTATGAGTTTGCTTATGACAGCGACGGGGTAAACGATAACACAGGCGAATTCGAAGGCTACGGCGCAGAGGTTGACAGCTTCTCCAACGTTATGGCAAACGTTTCACGAATTATCGAAAAGATTGTTCTTTATTTCAAGCTTTTCATCAGCGTAATCACAAAGATTTTTGCATAAGGTGAATGGAGTAATCCGAACCTGCCCGAAAGCGAGTCTTTTCGCCGCTTTTCGGCGTTTCGGCATTGAAAGGCGTCAGCCTTCCTGCAACCTCAACATCCAAAAATCGGCAGAAAATTCTTCACTTTCGGGTCGAAGAATTTTCACGGAGCAGATTTTTGGTCAATCAAGGCATAAAACGGAGCAAATCCTCTGCGGATTTGCGAGTATTTTAACGAAGAGTGAACGGAAATATGCCCGTGAAAATCACGGTTCGTATTATTCCATTCACCTTAAGATAAAGCAAAGCCCTCCGAACCGATTGGTACGGAGG
>JAZNUD010000080.1:0-8442 GCA_045592085.1 Acutalibacteraceae bacterium
CGCATCGATTATGCTCTGCACAATGAGCAGAGGTGCAGTTGCAAGAATTACAGGCTGGGCAAAATTCGGCGGTCACGGCAACTGGTACCGTTTTGCCTGCGCAAAGGGCAGCGCTGAAACCGTAAGAGGTGACGAAGGAAAAATCCGCATTGTATATAATGATTGGGAAATTCCCGAAGGAGTTGAAAAAGAAAAGGTTTCAACCGTCGGATATCCCTTCGATAAGGATAAAGCAAGACAGTGCGGTCACTCGGGCGGTGACTACTATGTAGCACACGAATTCCTGAGCTGTATTCTTGAAGGCAGACAGCCTTACTTCAATGCCTACAGATCCTGCGCTATGAGTGCTGTTGCTATTCTCGGCTGGAGAAGCAGCCTTCACAACGGTGCAGAGTATAAGATTCCCGACTTCTCTAAAGAAGAAGAAAGAAAGCTTTATGAAAACGATAATCTTTCACCCTTCCCTGATGAAAACGGTGTTGCGAATTATCCCTGCACAAAATATGATGCAGATAAGTTTGATATCTGATTATTTAAATAGCTGATTTTAAAATTAGTGCAACGGAAGCGATTCCGTTGCACTTTTTTGCGTTGTTGAATTCACAAGTTGAATTTAATATTCAATTATGATAGAATTATTTTGTCATTAATATTTACGGAGGCTATTATGCAGGTAATTCAGACAATTATTTCATATTTGGCAATAGCGGCGGCTTTTATTTCATCAATATTTTCGTGGGGTGATGCAGCGATGGTACCGTTCAGAAATGATTATAAAATTCCCGACACTATTCCCGAATATAAAGTAATTTCCACTGAAGAAAAAAGTGATTGGATAGCGAAATGGATCTGGGATAAAGATAATCTGACGAAGAAAAACGTCTGGATGTGTTTTGGTAAAAAAGTTACTCTTGATAATGTCCCCGATGAACTGATTGCCGATATTTCCGCCGATTCGAAATACTGGCTTTATATTAACGGTGAAACTGTTGTTTTTGAAGGCAATGTGAAGCGAGGCCCCGATAAAAACAGCGGATACTATGACAGCGTTGATATTGCATCTTATCTCAAAAAAGGTGATAATTCGATTTGTGCACTTGTATGGTACTGGGATGATAAAACCAGTTATTCCTACAGCGGAAGCGGTCAAGGCGGATTTATATTTGAAGCAGTAGGAGAAGATATTACAATTATTTCTGATAAAACCTGGAAGGTGAAAAGAAACTCCGCTTATGTTGACAGCCCTCTTTATCCGCCCAACTACAGAATTCCCGAATACAGTGTCTATTATGATGCAAGGAAAGAAACAGGTAACTGGTTAAACACGAGTTATGACTTTTCTTCCTGGGAAAATGCAACCGAATATGCGCTCGGCGGCGAGGGTGTTTACGGAAAACTTTATCCGAGAGGTATACCTTTCCTCAAGGATTACGGGCTTAAAAAATACGAAAATTCAAAGGATTATGAAAACTACACCGTAAGCGATGCTTTCGGTGAGAAAATCACCGTTGATATCCCTTATAACGCTCAGATTACGCCTTATCTGAAAATTGTTGCTCCTGCAGGAAAGAAGATTCGCATAACAACAGAAAACACTTTAATCGGTGCGGTTTCAACAACGTACGTTACCAAAGAAGGGGAGCAGGAATTTGAGTCACTTGGTTGGTTTAACGGTGAACATATTACTTATGATGTTCCGAAAGGCGTAAAGATTGTTTCGCTGATGTACCGTGAAACCGGCTACGACAGTTCATTCTGCGGTTTCTTTAACTGTGATGATGAGTTTATGAATTCTCTGTGGCAAAAATCTCTTCGCACCCTTTACGTTACTATGCGTGATAATTTCATGGACTGTCCCGACCGCGAAAGAGCGCAGTGGTGGGGCGACGTTACAAGCGAAATGATTATGACTATGTACTCGATGGACAGCAATTCTTATCTGCTGTACCAGAAGGGTGTTGAAGCGATGCTTTCGCACGTTGACGAGACCAAAGTGCTTCAGACCGTTGTGCCTATAAACGGTGATTATTTTGAGCTGCCGGTTCAGCAGCTTGCCGGAATTGTCGGTTTCCTGACCTATTATGAATATACAGGCGATAAGGCGTTTCTTGAGAAGGTATATGCTCCGTCTCTTGATTATCTTAAGCTCTGGGAAGTCGGAGATAATAATCTCGTCGTTCACCGTGAAGGCTCTTGGGATTGGCCTGATTGGGGCAGTAAGGCTGATATGACGGCCATTGAAAACGCCTGGGTTTATTACGCTCTTTCTGCAACCGAGAGAATGGCTGATATTCTAGGAAAAGACGAAGATTTATCATTTATTTCCGAAAGAAAAGAATCAATTGCAAAGGGATATAAATCTCTCTGGACGGATGACGGTTATAAGAGTAAAGAAGTCAGAAATCCTGATGACAGAGCAAATGCTCTCGCTGTTTTATCGGGACTTGCCGATAAGGAGCAATTCGGGGTTATCACAAACGTACTTACAACCACAAAAAATTCAAGCCCGTATATGGAATATTACGTGCTTGAAGCTCTTTGCAAAATGGGTGAATATGAAGTTGCAAGAGACAGAATCAAGGAAAGATATGACGGTATGATGAGTGAGGATTACTCAACTCTCTGGGAATTCTGGGATTCATGGCGCGGCACGAAGAATCACGCATGGAGCGGTGGTCCTCTTGTTATAATGAGCAAGCATTTTGCCGGTATCACACCCGTTGATGCGGGGTATGAAAAGGTGAAAATTGATCCTCAGTATTTGTTATACGATAAAATGAATTGCACCGTTCCGAGCGTTAAAGGTCTGATTACTCTTGACTATGAAAAGTCATCTGAAAATTATACGGTTAATCTTTCAATTCCGAAGGGCGTGAAGGCGGTTGTATATGTTCCGTCGGATGCCGTAGTAATCCTTAATTCAGAGCTTTATTATCAGAACGGCGAGTATGTTAATAATGATGCGACAAGGGATGTCGAAATAATTTCTTTAGCATTTTAAAATGTGTTATTTCTTTTTTTTCATTGGTTATTGATGTTCTTGCTTTTGTAGTGTAATATAATTATGTCGCAAATGTTCGAAGGCGTTAAAGAAAAGTAATCTAATGTAGGAACTCGGTATGAAAATTGTTTTGGTTAAGTATGAATGCTGATACTGCGGTATGAATACCATCAGAAAAGAATCGATTGGCAAACCTGCTCCCGGATTTTGTAAAAACAAGCTCCCGAATCAGTGATGACTCGGGAGCAATCTTTATTGCGAAGCAACAAGGTTCTCGAACGCGAAGCGTGAGAGGTTTTTATTGCGAAGCAACAAGGTTCTCGAACGCGAAGCGTGAGAGGTTCTTATTTTGTTCTTAAACCCTTCGGATAATGATTCTTTGCTCTGCCGTTAACGACCTTGACACCGCCGACGGTGCAACCCTCAACAGTTACAACCGCCCAGCCGTTTTCGCATTCAGTCTCAAATTCTTCGCCGTGAAGATATTTCTTCAGTTCGGTTGAATCGGCGGTCAGATTGATTTTTCTCCTGAAATCCTTTCCCATCGCCATAAAAAACTGGTGATGGGGGAGGATATAATTTTTTTTGATTTCTCCTATCGTAACACCGCAGCAAAATGCGGCACCTTTCGGAATTTTAAAATCGGGAGAGAAATAAACAGGGTTACCGTTATAAATCTGAACGTGCGATTGGTCATAATCCGCAAGAGTATCTTTAAGAAAATCAATAACAACTCTGTCGATTTTTGTCTTTGAGGGAGTATTATTCTCTGTATAGCTGACCGCTTCGGATTTGTTGTGAAGAACAGCCATAAACTGACCTTCACCTTTACTTTTGTGAGGGTAAAATCTTCTGGCAAAGCTGATATCTTCGCATTTGCAACCGTCAAAGCTGATTCCGTCAACTGTGTAGATTTTTACTCTGTCATTTACGGGTATAATTTCGAATTCGGGGTGCTTTTCGAGAAACGCATCAACAACCATTTCATTTTCTTCCAAAGAGAAGGTGCAGGTAGCATAGATAATATAACCGCCGTCAGTAACAAGCAATGCGGCATTATCAAGGATTTCGGATTGTCTTTCTGCACATTTCGTAACGTTTTCAACGCTCCACTCGTCAATGGCGATTTCTTCTTTGCGGAACATTCCTTCACCCGAGCAAGGTGCATCGCACATAACAAGGTCAAAAGCATTCGGAAAAGTTTTCGCTAGTTTTGAAGTATCCATACACGTTGTCACGCAGTTAAGTAGTCCGAGACGCTCGATATTTCCCGTGAGAATCCTGCAACGTGACGGAATTATTTCGTTTGAAACGAGAATTCCGTTTTCACCGAGCTTGTTTCTGAGCTGTGTGCTTTTGCCGCCGGGTGCGGCGCACATATCAAGGATTTTCCAATCGGGATGAATATCAATGCACTCTGCAGGTGCCATTGCGCCGGGCTCCTGAACGTAAATCATACCTGCATGATGATACGGATGATTGCCGATTTTATCGAAGTTCAGATAGAAACCGTTTTCAACGTATGGAATTTTTTTATCTGAAAATATATTGATTCTTCCGAATTCTTCAAGAGATATTTTATCTGTGTTCACTCTGAAGCCGCGGACAGGGGAGCGTTGAAGCTCTGCCGTATATTCGTCAAATTCATCGCCGAGAATAGTTTTCATTCTTTCAACATATTCAATGGGTAATTCTTTCATTCGATTTCTCCGTTAAGGTTCATTTCCGCATAAAGCATACACATTCCGACTGCTGTTATTGCCGCGGTTTCCGTTCTGAGAATTCTTTTGCCGAGTGATACGGGGATGCCGCCTGCATTGATAGCTGCATCAATTTCGTTAAGCTCAAAACCGCCTTCAGGTCCGATGAGTATTCCGACTGACATACCGCTTCTGAGTTTTGAGAGAGCATTTACGGTTGAATTCATTTCGTCTTTGCATTCATAGGGAACGATGAATAAATCAAGTTCTGATGCTTTTGCGAGCGCTTGTTTATAGCTCATTACGTTGTGTACCGTGGGGATTGCAGTGCGTTTGCTCTGTTTAGCGGCACTTTCGGCAATTGACTGCCATCTGTCGGTTTTGTTTTTCTTTTTCTTGTCGTCAAGTTTAACAACACATCTGTTCATTTCGACAGGGATAATTCCCTCTGCGCCGAGCTCGACGGCTTTTTGAATAATAAGCTCCATTTTATCGCTTTTGGGCAGACCCTGAAAAAGATATATTTTAATCGGCAAGGAAGTATCCTGATAGCTTTCTTTGATAATTTCGGCAATAATGCATTCGCCTTCAAAGCTTTCGATTCGGCAAAGATTGCTGACGTTGTTTTCGCTGACAAGAAATTCGTCGCCGATCCTCATCCTGAGAACGTTTTTGATGTGATTGTAGTCGGCTCCGCTGATAATATATCGGTTATTGTGCCTGTTTCCTTCTTCAATAAAAAAGTTAAACAATTTATCACCGTCTTTCTTTTGTGTATTATAGCAGAGATTCTTTCTTTTTACAATAAAATCAAAAATATAATTTTTTATATAAATTTTCACCTTTTATAATTTTTTTCTTGAATAAATTATTCGGATATGTTATTTTATTTTTATAAAGGAAGGTGATGCTTTATTAATTCAGAAAGAGAATTTATTGAAACAGCCGATAAATCCATACTTCTGAAAAACAGACGGTTTGTCGGCGTAAAAGAAACCGTTGCTTACGTTCTTGAGGATACGGCAGCAAGTCTTAACATAAACGATTTTAAAGACAGATATATTTATGATGTTGTAAAAATCGATTTCAGTTATCTTGCAATTCAGAACATAGTAGCAACGGTTTGGGATACTTTCAATGATACGTTCATCGGTGTTATCGTTGAAAAGACCAGAACCCGTTGGGGTAAATTCAGACCGTATCTTCTCCTCGGTCAGCTTCCGCTCACTGTTTTGGGATTATGGTATTGGCTTATTCCCTTTATTTTTCCCGATACTCCGGGTGATTTTCTTCCGAAATGGATTTTCTATTTCGCAATGTCAATCATCACTGAAACTGCAAATACTTTTACATCCGTTGCCCGTGCAGGCTTTGGCTCCACAATAACGCCTGAACCATTGGACAGATCGAGGCTGATTGCAACGGCAAACCTTATGTCGCATTTTGTTGAAGATATTCCTAAACAGGTATTCGGTATTATCTACGACCTTGTTATCAATGACAAAATAAAAATCAAACTTCCCAAGTTGTTTGCCGGATTCGGTGTTTCATTTGCAGTTCTCGGCGCTGCATTCTGTCTGTATTTCTTCCTCACAACAAGAGAAAGAGTTGCGCAGACAATCAAGAAGCCCAGCGTCTTGCAGGGTCTGAAAGCGATTATAAACAATAAACCTATGTTTATTCAGGTGCTTTCATCATTCCTTTCAGGCTTCTCAATCGGCTCAAGCAGAACAAACTTCTATATCGACGTTATAGGTTCGATTACGTGGAAAACCATTGTCGGCATTCCTGCCTTCCCGATTAAATTTATCAGCTACGGTTTTGTTGAGCCTCTGCGAAAACGCTTTTCAACAAAGGCTCTGTGGATTCTTGAAGATGCATGGACCGATATGCTGTGGATGATTGTTTTCGGCATAGGTTCTATCAACAAGAACTTTATGCGCAAGGGTATTATCCTGCCATTGATGGGCATTGAAGAGATATTCGAAATGTGTGTCTACGGTCTCAGAAGAGTTATTCCTGCTGAAATCAGCAACGAATCCATGGACTACTGCGAATGGAAAAACGGCTATCGAGCCGAGGCGATGATCGGTGTTGCGCAGGCGACCATATCAAAGCTTCAGCAGGCTGTTATGGGCAGCGTCAACAGTATCGTTATGAAAAAGGTTGGCTACATTCAGGGACTTAAAGTCGGTACACAGAGCGATAAAACTAAATGGTGGATTTTTGCTTTGGGAACAGGTATTCCGATTATCACCAGCAGTCTCGGTATTATCCCCAAGTTCTTCTATCCTCTTTCAGCAGAAAAACGCGATCTTATGTATGCTGAACTTCGCGACAGAAGAAGCAAGGTTGCAGACAGAATGAACAAGGCAACCACTGAAGAAGAAATTGCGGAAATCGCAGATTCACAGTTCATCGTTAAATAATTGTTTCACCGCAATCTTTCCTGCCGGGACTGATTGCGGTGTTTATTTATCATATACTGTTACAAAACACTGCGATTTAAACGTTATAATTTATTGACAAACCGAATTGCAAAGTGATAATATATATTTAAAGTTTGATTAAAGGAGAGACAGTAATGGATTTCAAAAAAATTATTGCAGGAAAAGACAAATCAGCCAAATATATGATTGATGAAATCACTCATATCATCAAAACCTGCGGCAAAAGAGATCCCGGTTCTGAAGGTGAAAAGAAATCGTGCGAATATATGGCCGAGGTGCTCCGTAATGATTGCGGATGCGAAGAGGTTGAGATTGAATCCTATGAAGTAGCTCCCAGAGCATTCTACGGCTGGATTTATTTCACAATCACTTTTGTTCTTATTGCTGTTGCACTGTTTTTCTTTGCTCCCGTTATTTCAATTCCGCTGATTATTGCAGGCTTTGCAATTGTTCTTATTCAGTTCGGTCTTTATAAAAAGCTTCTTGATCCTCTTTTTAAGAAAAAAACAAGTCATAACGTTACCGCCATTAAAAAATGTACCGGTGAAACAAAAAGAAGAATCATCTTCAACGGTCACCCCGATGCTACATGGGAATGGCCCGTTAACTATGCACTCGGCGGCGTAGGTTTTGAAGGTCACGCTATTATTGTTGTTCTCGGTGCTTTATTCTATCTCGTTCTTTCGGTTATGTACGTTGTGAAAAACGGTGTTTCTTTCGGCACACCCGATCTTTCCGATTCTATTGTCAAGACAGCTCTCTGGGGCCTTCTTTTCGTACCCTTTATGATTGGTCTTTACTTTATGGTCAACTATCGCAGAGTCGTTGACGGCGCGAATGATAATCTTACCGGTTGCTATATCGGTATTGCCGTTCTTAAGGCTCTCAAGGACGAGGGAATTGAGCTTGAAAACACTGAAATCGGTGTTATTCTTACCGGTTCAGAGGAAATCGGCCTCAGAGGATCAAAGGCTTGGGTTGAAGCTCATCCCGATGCATACAAAGATGTTCCCACATTCATTTATGCATATGATACAATCAACGATCCCAAATATCTTATGGCTAACTACCGTGACCTTAACGGCACCGTAAAAAGCGATAAAGATGTTGCAGATCTTTTCTTTGAGGCATGTCAGGCTGTTGGTGTACCCTGCACAAAGGGTATGGTTCCTCCTCTGGGCGGTGCTGTTGATGCAGCTGCATTCAGTCAGGGCGGATTCAGAGCCGCAGGCGTTACGGGTCTTAACCATAAGCTTGAAAGATATTATCATACCAGACTTGATTCATATGA
>JAZNUD010000081.1:0-41604 GCA_045592085.1 Acutalibacteraceae bacterium
CCTATGTATCAAAAGATTGGTTCGGGTCGGCTGCTCAGAGGAGAGCTCGCAAATAAGACCTTCCGTTGACTCGCACCATCCGTCAACTCTCTGAAGCAGGTACAAACCGCTTATTCCTCGTCATAGCTTTTATGGTAGTAAACTACAAAAAACACGACTAACATCGCTCCCCGCTGTAACGGTCGGGCTCCGTCTGCCTTACTCAAAAATTCTTTCAGGTTCGCCGCTCTGAGGTGATTTAGCCTTGATAAATCCGTCCGCCGATTCACACCAACCATCGGCTCTCTGATGCGGGATTGATCTGCCGCTCCTCGTCATTGCGTTTATGAGTTATTGAATTGTTGTCATTATAGCACCGTGAAAAACTGCCGTCAATTGCAAAATTTCACAAAAAATTATTCGCTTTATCGCTTTAAAGTTTTGCACTTTTAACAAAGTAATGCGGTGCATTATTTTATAAAATATTTTATTAATCGATCAAAACAAATTTCCATTTGCAACTGCAGGAATTATCGGTTATATCTGGATAACAGTGTACATGCAAACTAAAGAAGCTGTTGCAGAATCATTTGCGGAGTGGTATAATAGTAAAAACAATCCTGTTTTGTGAAGATTATTAAAGAAGGCAATATCGTGAAAAAACTTGATTATTATTGGATGCCAAATGATGATTGGTATCATATGAATGAAAATTGCGTTTTCGTTTTAAATGATGATGCTCCTGAAGAAGCAAAGAAAAGCTATGAAAACTATTTAAGGCAAAAAGGTATTGACCCTGACAAGAAAAAACCATAAACCGCTTATTGTTGGACAGGCGGTTTTATGCCTGAAGATGGTTTTATGACCCCAATTTTGCGAAGGAGGTTGGTTATATATGATGGAAGGATGGAGTCATGCCAAGAAAATGACGTATTTTGAATTGAATCCTGAGTGGGTTTGGTATGATGAAGACGATATGCCTCATCTTACTGATAAAGCAACACCTGAAGCGATAGCCTCCTATAACTATTGGAAATCAAGATTTGAAGAATCTCAGAGAACAGGAATAATTTATGATTAAGCACTTTGCAGTCAACTGCAGGGCGCTTTTTATATCCGCAGCGATTGCCAAAAGTCGAGCACTATATAAGCCCAACCAACCATCCCCTTGCAGCGCCGCAGCAATACTATGTAAGAGTGTAAAAACACCGTAGGGGCGTTCTTTGAACGTCCGATAATTCGGTCGCTCCTACGCTGTGACCGAGATATTATTCAGCGCAACGCGCCGAAAACCATTGACAAATTATTATTGTGTTGATATAATATCTGTCAACTGAATATGAATTGATAAGATACGGTTTGAAAAGTTGTACGCTGAGTAAATCAAAAGGGAAATCAGGTTCGAATTCTGAACAACCGCCATTACTGTATTTGAAGCAGAGTTTTTGCTTTTATAAGTCAGAACACCTGCCGTGTCTTTTTCAGGTTATAACACAACTTTGGTGAGAAGAGTGCAACCGATTAACTGCCTGACGGCATATCGGATTTGCGCTTTTTTATTTTTCTGTCAGGTTGTTTATCTGTTGTACTCTTTTAACTTTTTCGGTTAAAAGGGTATTTTTTTACGTTCAGAAGCAGTGGCCACTGTTTTGATAAAATTTTTCAAAAAGGAGTTTTCACAATGAAAAAAACGCTCGCAGTTATCCTCGCTTTCATTATGATTGCGGGATGCATGACCTCTCTCGCCTTTGCCGAGGAAAGCCCGACGGTTTTCGTAACCATCGCCAACAAAGGCAGTCTCGCAACGGCACAGATTGAAGTTGCCGTAACGGATATCGACAATGACGGCAAGCTCACCGTAAACGATGCTCTCTACGCCGCACATGAAGTCTCTTATTCAGGCGGCGCTTCATCGGGCTACGGCTATTACACCCACAAGGACTACGGTCTCTCGCTGGGTAAGCTCTGGGGTGATTCAAGCGGCAATTTCGGATACTATATCAATGATAAATCCTGCTGGGGTCTTGCCGACGAAGTCAAAGACGGCGACTATGTAAGCGCTTTTGTTTATTCCGACGGTAAGTATTATTCGGATAAATACAGCTTTTTCACCGTCCGAACCGTTTCGGCAAAGGCAAATTCCGATATCGAGCTGACACTCTGCTGTGCAGGCTACGATGCAAACTGGAATCCCGTAACTCTTCCCGTTGCGAATGCCGAAATCACCGTTGACGGCGCTGCAACGGGCATCAAAACCGATGCAGAAGGCAAGGCAACGATTCAGATTAGCTCTTCAGGCAAGCACCTTATCAGTGCGGTTTCATCCTCCGAAACACTTGTACCTCCCGTTTGCACGGCGCAGGTAAGCGGCGGACTTTTCGCTTCAATTATTTCTGCGGTAGTTTCCCTGATAAGCACGGTTATCAATTTCTTCCTTTCGCTCATAAAGTAAATTATGAATAAAAATCATAAACTGCTTTGCTTTATTCTCTCTTTAATCATTGCGGCGGTGAGCGTTTTGCCTGCCGCCGCATCCGGAGAATATGCGGACAGTATAATCGGATATAATCTGAAAAAGTCCTCGGCGAATTCTGTTCAGGAATGGATTGACGGCGAGCTCAGCCAAAACGCAGGCACCGGCTCGGAATGGTATATTATCGCTCTGAGCAACTGCGGTGAATACGGTTTTTCGGCTTACGGAGATGCTCTGAGTGATTATCTTGCCGAAAATGAGGTCGGCTCGGCATCGTCAAGGCTGAAATACGCCCTCACCTTTGTTGCAATCGACGATAAATCAAACCCGTATATCGCCAAAACTCTCGGCAATTCAATCGGTGAGCAGGGAATAATGAGTCTCGTTTTCGGTCTGCATCTGCTCAACAACGGATGCGTCAGCGAAAAATATTCCCAATCGGAGCTTATAAGCGAAATTCTTTCCCTTCAGCTCACCGACGGCGGCTGGGCAATTATGGGCGGAAACGGCGACGTTGATGCAACCGCAATGGCAATTCAGGCATTGGCTCCGCATTACAATGAGGATTCCTCGGTGAAAACCGCCGTTGACAGGGCTCTCGCTTTTCTTTCGGAGCGCCAGAATGATGACGGTAGCTATTCAAGCTACGGCATCAGCAATCCCGAAAGTATTTCGCAGGTGATTATTGCGCTCACCTCTCTCGGCATCGATTCCGAAGCCGATGACAGATTCATAAAAAACGGCAACACGCTTTTTGATGCGGCGGAGCGTTTCCGATTATCCGACGGCAGCTATTGCCACAAATCGGGCGGCGAAAGCAATTCCACCGCAACCGTTCAGGTTTTGTGTGCATCAATTGCCTATGAAAATTTCAGAAAAGGCGAAGCCGCATTTTACGATTTCGGTGAAAGTAAAGCCGTAACCGAAGCCGAAGCCGAAACAGTTACCCTCGCCCCCACTCTTGCCGAAACAACTCTGATATCGGAATCAAAAAACGAAAAAGCATCCGAAGCCGTATCAACGGAATCCGTCCCGTCCGCCACCGAAAAGGAGCAGTCCGAAGCGGAATTCAGGCAAACGGAAAAGAAAGACTTCACTCCCCTGATTGTTGCGGCGGCGGTGCTGATAATTGCGGTATGCCTTTTCTTTTATCTTAAAGGCAAAAAGAAAACAGCGCTGGCGGTTACCGTGATTCTCGTTTCTCTGGCGGTTATTGCCTTTGCCCTGAGCATTTTCTATTCAGGCGGCAAAGCCGAATCCGCAGGCACGGTAACAATTTCCGTCAGGTGCGATACCGTAAAGGACAGCGGCAAAAAGCATATCCCCTCAGACGGCGTTATCATCAAAGAAACCGAGGTTGAAATCAGCGAGGGTGATACGGTTTATGACGTGCTTTCCGAAATCTGCAAAGAAGAAAACGTCATTTTCTCTGCGAATATGGGATATATCGAGGGAATCAACAATCTTTTTGAAACGGATTTCGGCGATTCCTCGGGCTGGATTTATTTCGTTAACGGAGAATCCCCGTCCGTCGGCTGTGACGGCTATGTGCTCTCCGACGGTGACGAAATTCAGTGGTGCTATACCCGTAATCTCGGCAAAGACCTTGACATTGATATAATTAAATAATATAATTTATCTGCGGTTTGAAATGCATTTGCAGAGTAGATTAAAAGGGAAATCGGGTCAGAATCCCGAGCAACCTCCATTACCGTGTTTATGCCGAAAGCATATCAGTCGGAATACCTGCCGCAACCTGGTTTAATAATCTTTGGACGGAAGAGTACAGCCGACTTGAGCCTGAATTTTTCGGGTCAGATCTGCTATATATTTGCAACTTGAGCTCTTTCATCCCTTTGTGATGGAAGAGTTTTTTATTTGGTGAAGAATTAATGATTAACAATAAAAAGAAAGAATGGGCAGCCGAGGCTCTCCGTCAGAAATGCGAAGAGCTCGGAAGATTGCCCCGAAAAAGCGATTTCGACGTTGTGACGCTGTCACGCATCAAAGCCTTTCTCGGACCGTGGCCAAGGGCATTGGAAGCGGCGGGCCTCAAAGAATCAAAAAAGAAAAACGGTGAAATATGAAACAGGACGCATTCTCAAAACTTCATCCTGCGGTGAATCTGCTGTTTTTCATCGGAGCAATAGCTTTCGGTGTTCTTCTGCAGCACCCCGTTTATCTGCTTGCGGGCATATTTGCAAGCGGAGTGTATTACCTTAACCTCAACGGCAGAAAAGGAATGAAAAATATCCTGCTGACGATACCGCTTTTCATATTCATCACGCTTTTCAACCCGATAGTGAACACAAGAGGAATAACCGTTCTTTTTACGTATCTTGACAGACCCTATACCCTTGAAGCGCTCGTTTACGGCGTTGCGGTTGCGGCAACGTTTGTGCTGATGCTTCTGTGGTTCGGATGCTACGGCAAAGTGCTGACGGGTGACAAATTCACCTGCCTTTTCGGCAACCTTGCGCCGTCACTGTCATTGCTTCTCGTTATGGTTTTCCGTATGATACCGAATCTTTTGCAGAAAGCGAAGCAGATAATCGGTGTCAGGGATTCAATCGGCAAAGGAACAGCAGAAAAATCATCCTTCAAAGATAAACTTGCTTCGGGAATGACCGTTATCGGCGTTCTCACATCGTGGGCACTTGAAGGCAGCATCACAACAAGCGATTCGATGCGTTCAAGAGGTTACGGCACGGCAAAAAGGACAAGCTTTATGATTTACCGAATGACAAAAACCGATTGGATATCAGCATTTGTTATGCTTGTTTTGCTCGGCATTGTTATCTTTTTTGCCGCAAACGGCGGTATGAATGCCGAATTTCAGCCCGAAAGAAGCATCACACCGATAAAAGGAATTAACACAATCGGGTTTGTCGCATATCTCGGATATCTGATGATTCCGACAGTATTGAACGTCAAGGAGGTTATACAGTGGAGCATTTCAAGATCGAAAATCTGAGTTTTTCATACCCGACCTCAAAAGATAAAAAGTCTCTTGATAACGTGTCAATCAGAATAGGAAAAGGCGAATATATCGTTCTCTGCGGAAAATCGGGAAGCGGCAAAACAACCCTGCTCCGACACCTCAAAACCGTTCTCACTCCCCACGGCAAAAGAAGCGGTGAAATACTTTTCAACGGCATTGCTCTGAAAGACGTTGACAACCGTGAGCAGGCGGCAAAAATCGGCTACGTTATGCAGAATCCCGATGACCAGATTGTGACGGATAAAGTGTGGCACGAGCTTGCCTTCGGTCTTGAAAGTCTCGGCTGTGACCAAAAAACAATGCGTTCAAGAGTTGCGGAAATGGCTTGTTACTTCGGCATTCAGGATTGGTTTCACAGAGATATTGCCGTTCTTTCGGGCGGTCAGAAGCAGCTTCTCAACCTCGCTTCAATTATGGCAATGCAGCCCGAAGTTCTGATTCTTGATGAGCCGACAAGTCAGCTTGACCCCATCGCCGCATCGGATTTTCTTAATACGGTGCGAAAAATCAACACCGAGCTCGGCACAACCGTTATCATAACAGAGCACCGCCTTGAGGATATTTTTCCTTATGCCGACAGAGCGATTGTTATGGATTCGGGCAAAATCATTGCTGATGACACACCGAGAAATATCGGCAGACTTCTTTTTGTGCAGAATAATCCGATGTTCACCGCAATGCCTACACCCGTGCGTGTTTTTTATAATGCAAACGGAAACGGTGATTGTCCTCTGACCGTCAGAGAAGGCAGAGCGTGGCTCAATAAAGAATTTGAAACAGCCCCCGAAATCACCGAAATTCCCTGCAAAAGCATTGATGACGGTATTGATAATCCTGCACTGTCACTCAAAGAATTATGGTTCAGATATGAAAAAGACGCCCCCGATATTCTCAGAGGTGTCAGCCTTGAAATTCCAAAGGGAAGTATTTCCGCAATAGTCGGCGGCAACGGCGCAGGCAAATCCACAACGCTCAAAGCAATTTGCGGAATCTGCAAACCGTACAGAGGCAAAATCAAGGTTTTCGGCAAAGACGTCAACAAATTCAGGTCGGGTGAACTTTTCAGAAACTGCATTTCAATGCTGCCCCAAGACCCGAAAAGTCTGTTTGTGAAAAAGACCGTTCTCGAAGAGCTTTCGGAAATGACAAAGGATAAAAATAAGATAACCGAAATTGCAGAAATTTGCCAAATTACAGAACTTCTGAATAATCATCCCTACGATTTGTCGGGCGGTGAACAGCAGAGGGTTGCCCTTACAAAGGTGCTTCTCACCGAGCCGAAAATCCTTCTTCTCGATGAGCCCACAAAGGGTATGGACAGCTTTTTCAAAGAAACGTTTGCCGATATTCTCAACAAATTGAAAGAGCAAGGCATCACAATTCTGACGGTGTCGCACGACGTTGAATTCTGCGCAAAATATGCCGACAGAGTGAGTATGTTTTTTGACGGTCAGGTGCTTACAACCGACACGCCGCAGAATTTCTTCGGCGGCAACAGCTTCTACACAACGGCAGCAAGCCGTATGAGCAAGCACGTATTCAGAAATGCCGTCACGGCAGAAAACGTTGTTGAGCTTTACCGCAAAAACAAGGGAGGAGCACGATGAAAAAATCAAACGTCGCAATGCTCACAGTGTTCCTTGTTTTAATCCCTTTGACTTTGTTTTTAGGCGATAAGCTGCCGGGCAAAGGCTACTACATAACGGGTGCTCTGATAATCATTGAACTTGCAGTACCCTTTTTTATGATGTTTGAAAGCAGAAAACCGCAGGCAAGAGAGCTTGTTATCCTGTCGGTTATGATTGCTCTTGCGGTCATCGGCAGAGTCGCAATCCCCATCCCCCATTTCAAAGCGGCTTTTGCAGTCATTATGCTTACGGGCATTGCCTTCGGGCCTGAAGCAGGCTTCGTTGTCGGCGCAATCACCGCATTTGCAAGCAATTTTTTTTACGGTCAGGGTGCATATATGCCGTGGCAGATGATTGCTTACGGTGCAGGCGGAATGCTCGCAGGCTTTGTGTTTATCAAAGATAAAATTCCGAAAAAACCGTGGATTCTTGCGGTGTTCGGATTCCTCTCAACCCTGCTGTGGATAGGGCCGATTCTGGATACCTCGCACGTTTTTATAATTATGCCCGAAATCAGCTTTTCTTCGCTCGCCGCAGCTCTCGCATCGGGCTTCCCCGTGAACGTAAGTCAGGGAATTTCAACCGCAATTATGATGTTTGTTTTCGGCAAGCCTTTGCTCGAAAAGCTCGACAGAGTGAAGCAGAAATACGGAATGCTGGAGAACGAAAACGGGGTCTGAGGCAGATAACAAGCCGAATTTTTCTGCTCGGATTCCTCCGGTATTAATATCAAAACCAAAAGCCTGCACTTTCGGAGTGCAGGCTTATTTTATATCACATATTTATATTCTCCGCCCGTTACGGTTGCGGAGATTTTCTTTTTGCAGAAAACTAGGTTAACCTGAGCCGTTGAGCCTTCGGGAACGGTTATATTCACGGTGCAGATGCCGTTTTCCTTTTTCCATTCGCAGGCGGCAATACCTCTCGGGGTTTTGATTTTCACCCTGACCCAATCAAGGCTGCAATCAAGCACGGGAGCAACGGTAAAGCTCTCATAACCGTTGCGGACGTCTCTTATTCCGCCGAGATAAGCAAAATACGCCTCGTCATAAGTTCCGAGGAAATAATGATTGAGCGAGCGTGTTGCCTTTTCCCAACTTTCCCACGCAGAATCGTGACCGTTTTTAATCCAATATCCCCAGCTCGGATACTCCGTCTGAAGCATCACCCTTGATGCGATATCGGCATATCCGTTTGCAAAAAGGACGGGCAAAACGTATTTCGTGCCCGTACAGCCCGTATCAAGGCGGTATCCCCTGCCGACAAAGTTATCGGCAAGATTTTTCAGCACCTTTTCTCTGTTTTCTTCGGGCACAAGACCGAATGCAAGAGGAAGCAGATTCGAAGTCTGTCGGTAGCGCTGACGCTTGCCCTTCTGATTCCAGACGGTAGTTTCGTAAATCCCCTTTTCGGCATTATAGAATTTTGCGTTGAACGCACCGTAAATTTCACTTGCGGCGGCTTCATATTCTGCGGCATCGTCGGACTTACCGAGAATCTTCGCAATACGCACCATCGCCTTAAGCATCGCGTAAATATATGCAGTGCAGCATATTTCAGCACCCTCGGACGGGTCGCAGAAAACGTCGGATTCCTCGTCATCAGACGGCGCAACCCAATCGGAAAGACCTCTTGTGCCCCACGTATTGCCGAGCTTGCGAAGCTCGTCGATATCATTGAGAGCAAAGGTGCGAAGGTCGGGATAAAGCCTTGCAAGATAGTCCTCATTGCCGAAATAATCGTAAAGTGCAAGCGGAGCAAAAACAAAAATTGTATTCCATACGGGCGAATTTTCAACGCCCCAATCGGCACTCGGCACGATAACGGGCACGTTGCCGTATTCGTGCAGGCAATCCGCCATTGTGTCAACGAAGCTCTGCATATAGCTATCCATACCGAAGTTATACATCATCGTATCCAGCGCACAGTTTGCATCGCCCAGCCAGCCGTTTTTCTCCCAGACGGGCGTATCTGTCGGCTTGCCCTGAAAATTATTCAGCAGCGTGCGGCGCATAAGTGCGTGAAGCCCGTTGAGCATACCGTCGGAGCATTCAAACTCCGAAATCGTCTCAACGCTGTTTGCGATTTTATGTATCACAATATCCTCGGCGGAAAGCTTTTCAGCGCCGTCAATCTGAATATATCTGAAACCTTTATAGCTGAATTTCGGCTCAAAAACGGTTTCCTCACCGTTGCCGATAAAGGCATCCTGCTGAATATAGCCGTCGGGCCACCAGTTGCCGTCACGCCCCTCACCCTTTCCGATTCTCGGCACGAAGCCGTCGGAATCAAGGGTTTCGCCGTAGGTTACGGTCATTCTTTCACCCTCGGGCAGCTTCACTCTGATTGCCGCCCAGCCCGTTGTCATCTCGGGGCTTTCAACGATGAAGCAATCACCGTTACGGCTGATTTTCTTGGGAGCAAAGCTCTGAATCCGCCTGATAAACGGCTCCTTCTGCTCCTTGAGAATACCTTTCGGAGCATCGGTCAGAATTGCGCTCTGCCAATGCAAATCCGTTTGCCTTGCATCGTGTGTTTCGCCGTAATAGATGCTGTTGGCGGTTATGTTTCCGTCAAGGCTGACAAACCAGCTTTCGTCGGTTGCAACAACCTCGGTTTCGCCGTTTTCATATCCGATAACAATATCGGCAATCAGCTTCGGAGCAGAGCGCCACGAAGCCTCATTCCATTTCCATACGGCGGTGGTTTCGTTGAAAAAGCCGTGACCGACTTCAACCCTTACTTCGTTTTCACCCTGAGCAATAAGCTCCGTCACATCGAAAACACGGTAAAACACCGATTGACTGTACTGCGAATGAACGGGATTGAGCACCGTATCATCGGGCAGGACACCGTTGATTTTAAGTTCAAAAAATCCCAGACCGCAGATGAATATTTCTGCACTTTTTATCTTTCGGCAAACGGAAATCTTTTTTCTGAAAACGGGAGCAAAACGCTCCTCAACGCTCATCGGAGCGCTTATCCATTTGCCTTTGAAGCTGTGTGCCATAATTATGCCTCTGTTATTTCATAGAATACAACCGCATTCGGGTTGAGAGTTATATCGAGATTTATCTGACCGTCAACGATTTCGGCTTCATAGGTTACGGGCTCAAGCTTTGAGCACTCGTAATATTTCTCATAAAGCTCGGTGTAATAGATTTCCCTTGCGGCGGGGTCTCTGAGCGTTGTGGGATTATCAATCTGGGGATCATCGGGTGACCAGGCGAAGCAACCGTCACCGATGCCGTAGGTCTTTCTGTCCTCAACCCATTCGTCAAAATAGTTGCAGTCATCGTCCACAACGTAAGCGGTGACCTTGACCTTATCGGAGGTAAACTGCGGAGCTTTAACCGTGAAATCAAGGTCGGCGGTCTTATCGTATTCCTGATCGTTTTTGAAGTTATACGCCATAATGCGCAGGGTTTCGTTCTGCGAATCGTAAGCCGAAACGGCATCAACCTCTGCCTTGCGGAGATATCCGTCGGAGGTCTTTTCGGTTTTTATGAGATTTGCGCCACCAAACTTTGCGGCGTTGCTTGCAACGTAATATGAAACGGTGGGATTGCCGCCAAGCAGACCGTTCGAGAGGAAGCCCCACGATGAGAAATAATTAATATTGTTATTGAACATCTGGGCATAGAGCCTTGCATCGTATGCCGCCTGGAAGGTGTAGCCGACGGTTCTTGAAAGAAGCTGGTCATCGTCGGTACCTCTTGAGCTTCCGTAGAGGATTCTGCCCTCGTCAATGCCGAAAATCAAATCTTTAAGGCCTGCTTTATCGGCACATTTGCGAAGATATGCAACCGTTTCGGGGAGATTGTAGCCGCTTGTGAAATTGCCGGGGCTGTTATCATAAAACGATGCGGAGAGATAGCAGATTCTCGTACCCTTTTCGCCCGTTTTATAGTTTGTACCGTTTGCAACGTGGTTGATGAAAATCTTTTCATCCCACAGACCCTCGGTAACTGTCATCGAATGTGCACCGACGAAAACCCCGTCACCGAGCACGTCGGTCAGAGCCGCAACGGTATAGTCATAGAGCTTGCAGTATTCAACCGCCGTAGCCTCGGGGTCACCGTCGGGAGTCATAAACCAAGCACTGTTTTCATATTCGGTCATAACGCCGAAGCGCCACGAAAGCACCTCTTCCTTGCCGAATTCCTCAACGAGAGCCTCTATGATTGCGCGGATATAATTATAGTAAACGTTATAGTCATCGGGCGGATAGACGTTTGTTCCGAAAAAATTCTCGCTGACGGAGTTTGCGGAATATTTCAGCGGAACGCTGCCGAGCTTGAGCATCGGCTTTGCACCGAGTTCAAGAACGCCGCGGCAGTTTTCAATCAGCTTTGTGAAATCGTAATCGTCGAGCACCGTTCTGTCAAGCGGATTTTTGAAAAGGTCACGCTCTGCCGAGCCGCCCGTGCACTGCATAAGCTGAACGTAATTGACAAACTCGAAAATATTATATTCTTCGCTCGCCTTTGCGCCGACGAAGGGATTGCCCTCAATTGACCAGATATTGACGTTGCTTGCAGGGTTTGCAAGAATGCCGCCCGTCTGCGAAGCATCAACGGTGAACTCATAATCGTTGATTCTTTCCCCTGCGGAGGGAATAAACAGAGAAAGCACCGTCAGAATCGCTGACATAAAGAATGAAATTACGCTGTTGAAAAATGCCACTGAGAATCGCTCCTTGTTAAAAATTTTGTAAACGGGCGGATGATATCCGCCCCTACCCGAAGATTTATGTATATTAATATATCAAACAAAAAAGTCGGTGTCAATAAAAAGAGGGCTGTCCCGATTAAGGAAACAGCCCTTTTGTTAACTTTAAGTTCAGCCCACGTCGCTTATTCTGCCCTCGGTGACCTTGAAAGAAAAATTCACCTTCGGCTTTGCGGCTTTCTTATATTCGCTGTAATATTTTATTTCAAAGTGATAGCTTCTCATGGGAATGCCGTTTACCGTACTTTCGTTTATCTGATTGGGACAGAGTCCGAGGCTTTTTATATGCTCAAGAGCCTCTTCTTCCCTTGTGCCGACTTTGAAAAGCTCCATAACCTCGGCGTGCTTTCTTTCCGCATCGTCAAAGGTTTCGGGCGAATCGGGGTAAATGACAACCGACGGCTCAACCGCTGACGTGATTGATATATGCATCGGATAGCCTTTGCGCGGATTTGAATAGCCTCTCTCGATATAGATATTTGCAGGCCTTGTTTCAGGTTCATACGGACTGATGGATACTTCATCATAAAATCCCATTTCCTCAAACAGCCTTTCGGCTTCTTTTGACGTTTTGTCAACGAAGGTTTTGCCGCATATTTTTTCGGTTATCTCAAGCATTGCGGTGCGCTTTTCCTCTTCGCTGAAAACAATCGGCTCTTCGGGAACGTAATTGTTATAATCCACCTTTTCAAACGCACCTTTGGCGTAAAGATCTCCGATTATGATGCCCGAAAACACAATTGCAATTGCCGTCAGCACGGCGGCACAGACCTTGACGGGTTTCAGCTTTTCTTTTCGGATTTTCGTTTCGTATATCAGCGAAAAGCAGAAGGATGCGGCAAAAGCGGAAACCGCCACAACCGAAAACATACCTGCAAATTCAAGGGTCATCACCACATCGGGCAACGCCTCGTAGCCGCCCGAAGCACTGAAGAGAGCCATAGAAATCAGCGATATGAACGGCAGAAAATATATAAGAGCCATCAGGGCGCTTCTGCCCGCGCTTTTTTTCATTGCGTATTTTATCGGCAGAACCAATGCCGTTGAAAAAACGAACATCGCAAAGTAAAGCAGATATAACGGAAACTCGTATTCGGCCCATGCAACGAACTTTTCGCCGAAGCTGACTCTCCGTCCCCACAGCTCTGTTGCCGCAGACAAAAAAGAAAACGTAACAAAAACGGCGGTAAAAACAATGATTCCGAAAAGATATTCTGCGCCGACACGGTGAGATGCCTTGCAGGGCAACGCTCTCGCATAGCTTTCCCAGGAGGATTTGTCGCTCTCATCCATACCTCTGACAAGCATAAATGCCGCATAAACCATATAGATATCAACCGAAAACGGTGCGAACAGTTCGTTCTGAAACAGCTTGAGAACCGCGGAAACAACAAAAATCGCCAGAAAGAAGAAAAGCATTGCTCTTGACGAAGCGAATTTTCTGTAAAGCAGACCTTTCATTCCGCCACCTCTTTTCTGATTTTATCTTTCATAATAATAAGCTCTCGCATCGTGAATAACGCCGTCGATAATATCAATGCTCAGGGTCATATCGGCAACGTCATTTCCGAAAGAATCCTCGAGCACAACGTCGAAGCGGTAATTTCTGTAAGGCTTGCCGTTATCAAGATATTCTCCGATATAACTCGGGCAAAGGTCATAGCTTTTCATAACCGCAACCGCATCCGCCTCGGGCATACCGTCGATGAATGACGCTTCGATTTCCGCATACTTTTCCTCGGCATCAAGCGTTTTGATAACCGTCGGCTGCACCTGAGTTGCAACGAAAAGCGATTCGGGATATTCGGGAGTTGCCGAAAGGTCGGAGGTCACAACGGCAACGGAAAGAGGTTTATCCGCTGAATAGAGTTCGTCATCTCCGACAAGGCAGCCGCCGAAGCCGATTTCACCAAGCCTTGCACGGATATCGTCAATCTTTTTGTCAACGAGCGTTTCGCCGCTTAACGCTTCCATATATTCATACGTTGCTTTGCGTGCAGCCTGATTTTTGCGCTCCCATTCCTCTTCGAGCTCCTGATATTTCTCTTCGTATTCCGAGCCGAGCAACCAGCCCTCATTCTTCTCAAACGCACCGTCTTTGTTGAGTGCATAAACCGTCACGCCCGAAAATGCAACTGCAACGGCAGTCAGCACCGCCGCAACCGCAATAACGGCTTTCAGCTTTTTCCTGCCGCTTCTCGTTTCGATGATGACGGAGATAAAATACGATGCGGCATAGAGCAGCAGAGCCGAAGCAAGAATCATAACGATAAACTTCGGTTTGGATATCGAATCGGCGAAATTATAAGTTCCGAACCCCTCATTATTAAGGGAAATCTGCGCAGAGACGATAACGCTGATAAAAATAATCGGAGCAATCGGAATCGCAAACGCAACCGCCCTTATCTGACCCTTGAAAATATAGCTCAACGGGAAAGCGAGGGTAAAACCGACAAGAATCAGGCTGAAACGGAAGACTAAAATCGGGATTGTATTTCTGACGGAGGTCAGCATATATTCTCCGAAATCGTCAACCGTGGGTTTCATCCTGAAGCAATTTACAATCATCGGCAGAAAGCAAGCAACAGTCAGCGCCGCCATAACAACAATGCAGAATATATATCTTGCACCGACCCTCTGAATTGCGGTTTTCGGGAGTGCTCTCGAATATTTTTCCCAGCCGCTTTTTTCATCCTCACCGATATTTCTGGCAAGCATCGCCAAGCCGACGGCTAAAAACATATAATCGGAAAACAAAGCACCTGCGGAGGTCACCGAAATAATCACCGACGCAATGACAAACGCAAGGCAGACCATAAGCCATTTTTTCGATTCCGCAAATTCTTTATAAAGCAGACTTTTCATCATTTCGCCCCCTTTACAAGAAGTACAAACAGCTCCTCAACGCCGACGGGACTTATCTCGGCATCGGCAGGGATTGCTCTCCTTTCAACAACCGCCTCAACACCGTAGGGCGATATCTTGCTGCCCTTTACTGCGGAAGGCTCGATTTTCCCAAGCTCCTCGGCGGTGCAGTGAATGATGCCGTACTGCTCAAGGAGTCTGTCCTTTTCCTCGCAGAGGACAAGCCTGCCCTTATGGATAAACGCAATATAGTCGCAGAGCTTTTCGAGGTCGCTGACGATATGCGAGGATATCAGCACCGAATTTTGCGGATTGCGTGTGAATTCATAGAATATATCAACGATTTCGTCCCTGATAACGGGGTCGAGACCGTTCGTCGGCTCATCGAGAATGAGCAGTTTTGCGTTGTGTGAAAGTGCAACGGCGATGCTGAGCTTTACCTTCATACCTCTTGAAAACGCCTTGAACGCTTTTTTCTCGGGAAGTGAGAATTTATCGAGCAAATCAAAATATTTCTCCTCATCCCACTTGCTGTAAATGCCCTTCATCATTCTGTTGACCTGAACGGGATTGAGCGTTTCGGGGAAGGAATCCTCGCCGAGCACAACGCCGATTTCGTCTTTTGCGGCGGTGCATTCGGGCTCACCGAAAAAGCTGACCTCACCCGAATTTCTCGAAATAATTCCGAGCATCGCATTGATAAGCGTCGTTTTACCTGCGCCGTTTTCACCGATAAGACCCATTATGCATCCGCTCGGCAAAGTGAGGCTCACGTCCTTAAGCTCAAATCTGTCCGATTTGCTGTATTTCTTGCTCATATTCCTGATTTCAAATGCATTCATTGTTTATTCCTCCTCCGTTAATATCTCAAACATTTCAATAATATCCTTTTTCCCGAGTCCGCAGGTTGCCGCAAGCTCCGAAATACTCTGCAGATGCGCTTCGATGCGGCGCAGATTCTCTTCCCTTATCAGCTCGGTATTCTTGCCTGCAACGAAGCATCCCTTGCCTGCAACTGTGTAAACAAATCCCTCGTGCTCAAGCTCATCGTATGCACGCTTTGTCGTTATAACGCTGATTCGCAAATCCTTTGCAAGGCTTCTTATCGAGGGCAAAAGCTCGTCCTCTTTAAGCTCGCCGCTGATAATACTGCTCTTTATCTGCGAATAAATCTGCTCATATATCGGCTGACCGCTTTTGTTGTTTATAAAGATGTTCATTCTCCACCTCCGACAACTGTATATATACAGTATACACAGTTAACGTACATCTGTCAATATGTAAGCAAAATATTCTCCCCGTGTTTCGTTTTTCACCTTGACGGAAGTGATTATTTGGTTTATATTACTTATGACATATCCTTTATAAGGAGGACACAAAATGACAAAATCCCAGGCAATGGCAAAAGCAAAAGAGCTTGTTGCCAAAATGACGGTTGAGGAAAAAATGACTCAGCTTCTCTATAATTCACCCGCCATCGAAAGACTCGGCATCAAGGAATATAACTGGTGGAACGAAGGCTCCCACGGCGTTGCAAGGGCAGGCACCGCAACGGTTTTCCCCCACGCAATCGCAATGGCGGCAACCTTTGACCCCGAGCTTGTCGGCACGGTTGCAGACGTTATCTCAACCGAAGGCAGAGCAAAATACAATATGCACGTCAGATTCGGTGACCACGATATTTTCAAGGGTCTCACCTTCTGGGCACCGAATATCAACATCTTCCGCGACCCCCGTTGGGGCAGAGGTCAGGAAACCTTTGGTGAGGACCCCTTCCTCACTGCGGCTCTCGGCATTGAATTCGTAAAGGGCATTCAGGGCAGCGGCGAATTCCTCAAGGCTACCGCCTGCTCAAAGCATTTCGCCGTCCATTCGGGTCCCGAAAACGACCGCCACGGCTTCGATGCAATCGCATCTCTCCACGACCTTTACGAAACCTATCTCCCCGCTTTCGAAAAGACCGTCAAAGAGGGCGGCGTAATGGGCGTTATGGGTGCATATAACCGCACAAACGGCGAGCCCTGCTGCGCACATTCCTATCTTCTCAAGGAAGTTCTCCGCAAAAACTGGGAGTTCGACGGCTACGTTGTTTCCGACTGCGGTGCGCTCGGAGATATCTATAAATTCCACAAATTCACCGAAACTGCCGCCGAGGCTGCCGCCGCCGCACTCAAATGCACCTGCGACCTCAACTGCGGCGAAACCTACGCTTATCTCGTTGACGCATACGAGCAGGACCTCATCGACGAAGACGATATCACCGCCGCCGCAGAGAGACTCTTTATGATTCGCTATATGCTCGGCGAATTCGAAGAGGTCAGACCCTATTCCGATATTCCTTACAGTGTTGTAGACTGCAAGGAGCACAAGGCACTCAACCGCACAACCGCACAGCAGAGCGTTGTTCTTCTCAAAAATGACGGCGGATTCCTTCCTCTTGACAAGGATATGAGCAAGAGAATCGCAATCGTCGGCCCGAATGCACAGTCCGTCACCGCCCTTGAAGGAAACTATAACGGCTATGCATCCGAATACGTTACCGTTGCCGACGGTGTACGCAGAGTATTCGCAAACGCAGATATCAGCGTTGAAAGAGGCTCGAATTACTGCGCCGAGGAAAAGAATCACTGGAGCGGCTTTATGAATATGCTCAGCGACGGTCTTGCCGCCGCATCCGAGGCAGACGTTACGGTGCTTGCTCTCGGTCTTGACTGCTCAATCGAGGGTGAGGATACGGGCTTTGATGATGCTTACACCGCCTGCGGCGATAAGAAATCCTTCTATCTTCCCCCCACCCAGCAGAAGCTTGCCGAAGCCGTCTGCGACGTTTGCGATAACGTTATCGTCGTTCTTATGTGCGGCAGCTCAATCGACCTCGGCGAAAAGGTAACAAGCCACGCAAAGGCAATTCTCCACGCATGGTATCCGGGTGCACTCGGCGGTCTTGCGGTTGCGGAAATCCTTGCAGGCGTTGCAAATCCCTGCGCAAAGCTTCCCGTAACAATCTATTCAGCCGACAGCGAATTCCCCGATTTCAAGGATTACGGTATGCGCGGCAGAACCTACAGATATTTTGAGGGCACACCCCTCTACCCCTTCGGCTACGGTCTTTCATATACGAAATTTGCATTCAGCGGTGCAAAGCTCGTTGCAGAGAACGATGAAAAGCTGACCGTTTCGGTTGACGTTGAAAACGTCGGCGCAATCAAGGGCAAGGAAAAGGTGCAGGTTTACGCACAGTACACCGACAGCCGCACCTATACTCCGAAATATCAGCTCTGCGCAATCAAGCCCGTTGAGCTTGAAGCAGGCGAAAAGAAAACCGCCCTGCTTGAAATTGACCGCTACTGGGTCAAGGCGGTGCTCGATGACGGCAGCAGAGTTGACCCCGACGGCAAAATTGCACTCTTCATCGGCGGCAGCCAGCCCGATGCCCTCAGCCTTTCGCTCACAGACTCCAACTGCGAAAAGATTGAAATTAAATAAACAGTTTATTATGTCACAACCCCCGATGCAGTACGCATCGGGGGTTGTTTTTGCACAAATAACATCGTTTGTTTTTTTAAAAACAGAGAATATTGCGTTTTTAGAAAAAATATCTGCGTGACAAATTGCGATTTACTTCATATATACATAGACAATATTTTAAGGGGGGGAGATTCCGATGGGTCACTGAAAAGGTAACAAACGGTATCAAATTATGACAAAACTGTAATTTGACTTTGGAAATTAAACGGTGTTAAAATAAAGGAGGTAAATATGGTTTGAAAAGGAAAATCATTCTTTTTATTTCATTATTTCTGTGTATGGTGATTTCATTCAACTCCGCAGGCTTTGCCTTGGAAACAAGCGAGGATTCTATTTTTGTTGACAAAATCACAATCAATCCCCGTCACGGAATTGTTAAAGGTCAGTCCGCTCAGCTTACGGCTACTATAAGTCCGGATGATGTCAGCAGCAGAATGGTCGAGTGGTCATCAAGCAATGAAGGCGTTATTTCCTGCACAAAGGAAGGTTTGATAAAAGGAGTCTCCGCTAACGGATATGCCGACATAACTTGTAAAGCAAGATTCGGTGATGCAAAAGACACCATTCGCATATACTGTGCTGAATCTATCGGCGGATATTACAGAGACGATCTTACTGACTGGATTGTTCTGATATATGATCAGCCGGAAGCCGGGATTTCATCAACACTGTATTTTAATTACACTAAGCTTATGACAGAATTTATGGAATTTTGGATGGGACTTTTGTCAAAAGCTCCGATTTCCCTTTTGCCCATATTAAGAGTTAATGATATTTCCGCCGGACCTTGCGAGGTGCGAGGCAGATATGGAAAATTTGCGTATGTTGTTGTTTATACCGAATCAGGCGGAGCAGACGGCTTTGTAAAATTCACTAAACTGAAAAAGGCATCAAGCTACTTCTTGTCCTTATCCGCAGAGGATATAGATGTATGGGCAAACGGCTATCCATATCCACACCGCAAACTGACAACACAATACAAAGGCACTGTTAAATGGGATGTTGCGGACGATACTATTGTTGATTTTAATGATGAAACAGGGCAAATAACCGCATATAAGCCGGGACGGACAACCATAACGGCAACCGCTGGCGATATGAAAAGAACCTGCACAATTCACGCTCTTTACCGTTGGCCGCAGCAATGGACAGCCAAAACAAATCAGGACACATCGCTTTACAAGGCTAAAGGCACGGAATATGTTGTAAGCAGAGATTTAGCTGCAGGCAAAAACTTTGTTGTCTGGGGTGATGTAGGCTCAAGCGAAGGCTGGGCATACGGCAACATTGAAGGAACAGATTACTGGGGTTATGTGCCGATAAGTCATATTTCGACCAAAGGAACTATTTCGCAGTATAATAATATGGGCTGGAGCTGGCCTGTTTATGATTTGAATATTAGAAAAATCAGTTCTCCGTTTGGTCCGCGAAGCTCAGATAATGGTGGAAATCATAAAGGGTTTGATATTGTCGCAAGCACGTCAGGAGCAATAGAAGGCAAAGCAGTTGTATTACCGTATAGTGGAACAATAAAAAAAATATACATAGATAACGATAAAAGAACCTCACACGGCAACTCTATTGTTGTTACCACAGATAAAATCGATCCGATTAGCGGTAAAAATTTAACAGTTATTTATATGCATTTATCACGTTGGGAAACAGACATATCGGGTATAGTTATCAATGGTAAAGTTCTTAAAGAAGGCGATTCTGTAAATAAAGGTCAGATAATAGGGCACGCTGGAAACACAGGATACAATACAACCGCCGCACATCTTCATTTTGAGGTTAACAATCAAAATGCCGCAATAAGAAAAGGCAGCGAGAATCCTTTTACAGAAACAATCAATCCCATCTATTTTTATATGTATATGGATGAAAGCATTACCAAAAGCAATAAATGTGAAGCAGCCTCTAACGGAAATGGATTTTATTGGTACGGAGAAAATGCGTAAAGGAGAATAATTATGAAAAAACTAAACATAATTGCGTTGATAATTTTTATTTTATTTACATTCATAGCGTGTGCACCCGAAAAAAAGCAAGAAATTCCAACCTCGGAAGATAAGCAATCTACTTCTTTTGATAAAATTGCTCATTCAAATTCCGGCTCTCAAAACAACACTGAAAGCACAAAAGAAACAGGTGCTACAGCTTCCGGTGGCGGCGAACTTACTCTGCAAAAATACCGCTCTGTTTATTACAGCATTCCTGCACCGTTTTGGGACATTGTGGATGAGAACAACAGAGAAAATATATACGGAGAATACTGGGAACAACCATACAGCGAAATAAATATAATGCGTATGAGAATTTTTGTTGAAGAGTATAATGTTCCCCGAGAAGAGTTTGATGCCGCAAATGCGGAATGGGCAAGAATTGTTAAAGAAAGATTATACGGTACTCCCGTAATCAATCCGCAAGACTTTGCAAATCAAGAATTTAACGAAGTATACAATGCGGATATAATTTACACGTTCGACGATGAAATAATCAATGAATATTATTTAAGTCACGATTACCCGTATTGTTATGAAAGTGAATTTGAAAAAGCGTTGGAAAACGGTGAATATAAAACTCAAACAGAAACAATTGTTGATTTGAACAATTTAAAAAATGAACTCGCTTTATTCAACAGAATAAAGGAGGAAAAAAATTCTGTTGAACTATCAACTGCAGAAAACACAGATAAACACGAAACAACCGCATAAAACAACAGGAACGGCTGAGTTTTCAGCCGTTCTTTTTTGATTTATCAAATTTTTACTGTTGACTTTTTCGCTTCGGAGTGATATCATATCATCGGTACCGAACATTTGTTCTAAATAAAATCCGAGGTGAATATTATGTACCGCAAGGTATACGTGGACGTTATATTAAGGCAGGATAAATCGGGTGCGACCCGTCCCCTGCGAATAATCTGGGAAAACGGCAGGGTCTATGAGGTTGAACGCCTGCTCTATATCTGCAGAGCCGCTTCGATGAAGGTCGGCGGCTGCGGTATGCGCTATACGGTGCAGATTTGCGGCAGGGAAACCTATATCTTTGAAGAGGACGGCAGATGGTTTGTTGAGGCAAAGGAATCATAAAAAGGTGTTGAGCATCAGGATTCCGATAACTCCCGGTATCCCGAGAAGCGCTCCCGTGCCGAGAGTATACCAGTTGACGGCAACCGTTACGCCGCTGACCATACCGATAATATTGACCGCAAAAATTGCGGCAATCCCCTGAAGGGCGGAAAGCATAAAGCATTTCCCGCCCTTTTCGCATTTTATCATCCAGCCGATAACAACAACGGCGCAGATAACCGCCGCCGCAATGAAAAATGCGTTCATCCTAAATTACCTCCCTGCCGAAAACGGAGACCTCGCCGCACTGCAGACCCTCCTCCTTCGCCTTCTTCAGAAGATATCGGTAAAGCGCCTTGAGCGACTGTATTTCATAGATAACCGAATCGAGCAAATCCTCGTCACTTTCGTTTTCAAAACGGTTGTGTGCGGCGTTGAGTCTGTCGGAGGTTTCACGAATCTGACGCAGCAAAAGGCTCTTGCCTGTCATCGGCTGAGGCTTTCGGATTCTCTCATAGTAAAAAATCTTTGCTTTGCTTGAATTTTTCTCCATATTTTTTCATCTCCCTTAAATATTCTATAGAAATTATCGGACAAATATGATAGAATAATACAAATATGCTAAAATAAAGCAAAACATCTTTTCCTCAGCGCTTATTCAGCGAAAAATGAATAATGAAAAGTGAAGAGTTAAGGGTCTGCGACGCCGTTTATATATTGCTCCGCAAAATAGGTTACGGGCGATTCGTGAATCGCCTCTGCTGAAACGGGTACGGGTGAAACCCGTCCGAAGCTCTTCACTGCTCACTTTTAACTATTCATTAAATTACTTTGCTAAAAATACGGAGGTATAAATATGAATCTTTATCCTATGAAATTGAAGCCCTTTGTTTCCGAAACAATCTGGGGCGGCAGAAAGCTGATTAACGAATATCACGTTGAAACCGAAAAGGCAAACGCCGCCGAAGGCTGGATGCTCTCCTGCCATCCCTCGGGCTTCGGAAGCATCGCAAACGGCGAGCTTGCAGGCGTTTCCCTGCCCGATGCCGTTGCGAAATATCCCGAAATCTGCGGCAAGAATGCGGAAAACTTTTCGGATTTCCCGATTCTCATAAAATTCATCGACGCAAGAGATGACCTCTCCGTGCAGGTGCATCCCACAAAGGAATACTGCGAATTGACGGGCAGAGGTCAGAGCAAGACCGAATGCTGGTATATCATCGACTGCGACGAGGATGCGCATCTCATTCTCGGCTTCAAAGATAAAATTTCTCCCGAGCAGTTTAAGTCTGCAATCGAAAACAACACCCTTACCGAATATGTTGACAAGGTCAAGGTCAAGAAGGGCGATTTCTTCTTCATCGAATCGGGTACGCTCCACGCAATCTGCAAGGGCATTCTCCTTGCCGAGGTGCAGGAAAGCTCCAACACAACTTACAGAATCTACGACTACAACCGTGTCGGCAATGACGGCAAGTCCAGAGAGCTTCACGTTGCGGACGGCGTTGCGGTCACAAAGCTTGAAAAATATTCACAGCCCGATTTTTCGAATCCCGAGCTTGATAAGGACGGCAAAAAGCTCCTTGCGGACTGTCCCCTCTTCAAGACCTGGAAGCTTGATATCGACGGAGAATTTGCCGATTCCGCAGACGAAAGCTCCTTCGTTTCCCTGCTCGTGCTTGACGGCGAGGGCACTCTCGAATGCTGCGGCGAAAAGCTCAATCTCATCAAGGGCGACAGCATTTTCATCCCCGCAAACGCAGGCGGATACAAGCTCTGCGGCAAATTTGAAATTATTGAAACAAGAATTTAAGGATTTTTTATGGCAGTTGTCAGCATACAAAACTTAAAAGTTGATTTCGGCGGCAAGGTGCTGTTTGAAAACGTTTCGTTTGACGTCAATCCCGGTGATTTCGTTGGTCTCATCGGCGCAAACGGAACAGGTAAAACCACGCTTTTCAAGGTCATTACGGGCGAGGTCGAGCCAACCGAGGGCGGCGCATTCATCTCAAAATTCGTCAAGGTCGGTTATCTTGAGCAGCACGCCTGCCACGGCTCTGTGCGTACGGTTTACGATGAAGCAATCAGCGTTTTTGAGCCGCTGATGCAGATGGAAAAGGAAATGGAGGAAATTGCGGCGGCAATCGATTCCCATCTCGGCAACCGCAATGAGCTGATTGAAAGGCAGAATGCTCTCCACGAGGAATTTCAGGAGAAAGAGGGTCTTACCTTCCGCAGCCGCACAAGGGCGGCGCTTATCGGTCTGGGCTTCAGCGAGGATGACTTTTCTCTTACCTGCGATAAGCTCAGCGGCGGTCAGCGCTCAAAGCTGAGTATGTGTAAGCTGCTTTTAAGCGGCTCCGACCTTCTGCTTCTCGACGAGCCGACAAACCACCTCGATATCGCAGGCACCGAATGGCTCGAAGGCTTCCTTGCAGGCTATAAGGGCACCGTTATCGTCATCTCGCACGACCGCTATTTCCTTGATAAAATCACAAACAAAACCGTTGAGATTTCCAACAGACACGCACACTGCGCAAAAGGTAATTATTCAACGTATCTTAAGCTCAAAGAAGAAAGACTTGAAAGCGAAAGACGCCAATACGAAAATCTGATGGCGGAAATAAAGCATATCGAGGGCATCATTGAGCAGCAGCGCTCCTTCGCAAGAGAAAGGAATTTCATCACTGCGGAGAGCAAAAGAAAAATGCTTGAGAAAAAGAAGGCAGAGCTTGTTGAGCCGGAGCCTTCACTTGCAAAAATGCGAATGAAATTCACTCCCGAGGGCGAAACAGGCAACGACGTGCTTGAGGTGAAATCCCTTGCAAAGTCATTCGGCTCAAAGGTGCTTTTCAGGGATGCGGATATGTCGGTTTATAAGAATGACCGTGTTTTCATCCTCGGCTCAAACGGCTGCGGCAAAACAACGCTTCTGCGAATCCTCACCCGTCAGCAATCTGCCGACGGTGGTACGTTCAATTTCGGTGCAAACGTCAGGGTCGGTTATTTCGACCAGAGCCTTGAAAGTCTGCGCGGCGGCAAAACCGTTATTGACGAAATCTGGGACGAGCACCGCTTATTCACCGAAACAAAGGTGCGCAGCTATCTTGCTCTTTTCCTTTTCAGGGGCGATGACGTTTTCAAAAGCGTTGATAACTTAAGCGGCGGCGAAAAAGCAAAGCTCTGCCTGCTCAAGCTCATGCTTTCGGGCGCAAACGTGCTTCTGCTCGACGAACCGACAAACCATCTTGATATTCCGTCAAGAGAGGTGCTTGAAGCGGCACTTGAGGATTTCGACGGCACGATAATCGCCGTTTCGCACGACAGATATTTCATCAACAAGCTGTCAACGAAAATTTACAGAATGACACCCGACGGATTTGAAAAATTCGACGGAGACTATAACGATTATGCACTCATTGCGCTCAATCAGGCAAAGGAAAAACCGAAAAAAGCCGAGCCGAAGGTCAACAGCTATAAGCTTCGCAAGGAGCGTGCAAGCGAAATCAACCGCCTGAGCGGTAAAATCAAGCGCGGCGAAGCTGAAATTGACCGCCTTGACAGCGAAATCACAACGCTGACCGCTGAGCTTTCAACCCCCGAGGTTTCGGCGGATTATCAGCTTGTAATCGAATATACCGAAAAAATCGAAGCACTCACCGCCGAGCAGCTTTCTCTCATGGAAGAATGGGAGGAATGGAATGCAAGGCTTGCAGAGTTAACGGAGGAACAGGAATGAAACACGAACAGATTTTCAGAGATTCAAAATGGATTGAATGCACAGGCAGCGATGCTCCCCTTTTCAGAAAAGTATTCACCGCAAAAAAGGGCGAAAAGGCTGAAATCACAATCTGCGGCCTCGGTTTCTTTAAGTTTTATATCAACGGCAAAAAGGTCAGCGATGATTTGCTCGTACCCAACGCCACCTGCTATGAATGGAGAGACCTCCACAAGCTCACCTTCAAGCTCGATGACGAAATGTCGTTCAGAATCTACTGCATGAAATACGATATATCCGATTACCTCGCTGACGGCGAAAATGTTATGACCGTCATCGTCGGCAACGGATACTATAATCAGATAAGCCGTGATGCGGAGGGCGACGTTAAATTCGGCGACCCGAAGCTCTGCTATTTCATCGAGAAAGAAAGCGGCAACGTCATCTGCGACGAAACCACCCTTGCTCACAAGGGCTTCATCACCTATAACAACCTCTATTACGGCGAAAAGCACGATTACACCCTCTATCCCCACGGATGTGAAAAGGCGGATTTCAGCGGCGAAGGCTTTGCGGAAAGTACCGTTGTCAAAGCGCCCGAATCCGAATTTTTCATTCAGTTTTCCCCTGCCGATAAGGTTATCCGTTCGGTAAAACCCGTTCTTCTCAAGGACGAAGGAGAAAGAATGCTCTATGACGTGGGAGAAAATATTACGGGCTATGCCGTTTTCAAGTGCAGGGAAACGGGCAGAAAGTTCGTTGCAAACTACGCCGAGGAGCTTTACGAAACAAGAAAATGGTACGGTATGCAGTTTGAGGACGGCTATCAGAGCGAGGAATTCGTCACCGACGGTACTGACCGTGAATATATCCCCCATTTCACCTGGCACGGCTTCCGCTATTTCAGGGTCGATGCCAACGTCGAGGTCGTCAGAGTTGACGTTGTTCACTCCGACTGCCCCGTCACCTGCTCGTTTGAAAGCGATAACGAAAATATCAACTGGCTTTTCAACACATATATCAGAACTCAGCTCGGCAATATGCACAGCGGCGTGCCTTCCGACTGTCCTCACAGAGAGCGTCTCGGATATACGGGCGACGGTCAGCTCTGCGCCGAAACGGGTATGCTGATGCTCGACAGCCGTGAATTCTACCGCAAGTGGCTCTATGATATTGCTGACTGTCAGTGCAAAAACAGCGGCCACGTTCAGCACACCGCACCCCTTATGGGAGGCGGCGGCGGTCCTTCGGGCTGGGGCGGTGCAATCGTCGAAGTGCCCGTTCAGTTCTATAAATATTACGGTGACAAGGCTCTGCTTGACGAATTTTTCCCGAAGATGCTCCATTTCCTCGATTATCTCGAAAGCAGAAGCGAATTCGGCTTCGTCTGCAGAGAAGAAGAGGGCGGCTGGTGTCTCGGAGACTGGTGTACGCCCGATATGATTAAAATTCCCGAATCCTACGTCAACACCTGCCTTTACGTCAGATTTATGCAGCAGGTCATTGAGGCAGGCAAGGTGCTCGGCAGAGAGAGCGAAACCGCACACCTTCCCGAAAGAATCGACAGAGTCAAGCGCGCAATCATTGCCGCTTATTACAGCCCTGCGCAGGATTATTTCTGCGGAGATATTCAGGGCGCAACAAGCCTTGCCCTGCAAATCGGTCTCGGTGACAAGCGTGTTGAAAAGAAAATCTGCGATAAATATGCCGAGCTCGGCCACTACGATACGGGCATCATCGCAACCGAGGTGCTCACCCGCTGGCTCTTTGAAAACGGTCACGGTCAGCTCGCATTCAACCTGATGGCAAGTGACGATGACGTTTCCTTCGCATATATGGCAAGAAACGGCGCAACAACACTCTGGGAAAACTGGTCGGGCAGGGATTCAAGGAATCATCCGATGTTCGGCGCAGTTACAAAGAATATCTTCAAGCACCTGCTCGGCATCCGTCAGCCCGAGGACAGCGTTGCCTTCAGAAAAGCAATCATCAACCCCGTTTTCGTTGACGGTATGGACAGAGCAAAGGGTCACGTCACAACAGAAAACGGCGTTATCAAAGTTGAATACACCAAAGCCTGCGGCAAGGCAAATATAAAGGTTTTTGCCGACGAAAGAATCGACGCTGCCTTTGTTTACGGTGATATGAACGTTCCTTTCAAGGGTGAAGCCGAGTTTACGGTTGAGATATAATTATGGTTGAAATCAGACGTTTTGAAGAAAAATATATCGAGAACGTGCGTCAGGTCTGCGTGAATACGGGACCGATTGCAGCAAGAACAGACCCCGTTGAAAGGGAAAAACTACTTGCCGTTTACTGCGATTATTACTGCGAAAAAGAGCCGCAGAATGCTTTCGTTCTCGTTGATGAATCGGACACCGCACAAGGCTATATTCTCTGTGCTGAGGATGTCCGCACCTACCGCAAGGCTTTTGCGCCCTATATGCAAAAGCTGCGCAAATTCGGGATTAAAGAGTGCTTTATCCCGTGGGGAGAGGAATTCATCTACCGTCTCTTCAGCAAAAAATATCCCGCCCATCTTCACGTTGATATCAACAAGCCTTTCAGGGGAAACGGCAACGGCACAAGGCTGATGGAAACCCTGCTCGGGCATCTGAAATCAAAAAACGTAAAGGGCGTCATGCTGATTGTCGGCTCGCACAACACCGCCGCAATCAGATTCTATAAGCGAAACGGCTTTAAAATTCTCTGTTCTCTCTTCGGAGGAACAGCTATGGCAAAGGAGCTTTAAAAATGCGTTACGGAGTTATCGGCACCGGCTGGATTGCAAAATCCTTCATCGATGGCGCAAGACTTATCTGCGGCTCGGAATTTGTCGCAGTTTATTCACGCACCGCCGAAAAAGGAAATCAGTTTGCCGCCGAAAACGGTATAGATAAGGTTTATACCGATATAACCGAGTTTGCAAACGGCGATTTCGATGCCGTTTACATTGCAAGTCCCAACCGTCTGCACTATGAGCAGTCGAAGCTGATGCTTGAAAACGGCAAGCACGTTATCTGCGAAAAGCCGATAACCGTTGAGCCCGAGGAGCTTGAGGAGCTGCAGGCACTTGCAGATGAAAAGGGACTCATCTACGTTGAAGCGATAATGTATATGTTCAACCCTGCAAGGGATTTGCTGAAAAACGCAACGAAGAAAATCGGCAAAATCACAAGCGTACATTTTGATTTTTCGCAGCTTTCGTCAAAGTATCCTGCCTATAAAAGGGGCGAGCTGCCCAACATATTCAACCCCGCTCTTGCAACTGGATGCCTTATGGATTTAGGCATCTACTGCGTTTATCCTGCCCTTGATTTATTCGGTATGCCGAAAAAAATAACCGCCTGCGCCCACTTTATGGAAAGCGGTGCAGACGGAAGCAATACGGCAGGCTTGCTCTATGACGATAAGCTCGTCACCCTCACCTGCTCAAAGCTCGGTCAGGACAGACTCGGCTCGCAGATTTTCGGCGACGAGGGCACAATAACAATCGAGTCGATTTCGAAGCTTGTCAATATGTCGCTCACCGATAACGGCGGCAGCGAAACCGAAATCATCGGCGACGTGGAAAAGGAAAAGCTGATGGGCTATGAGGCTCTCGGCTTCGAGCGTTTCATCGCAGACCCGAGCGACCCGTATTATAATGTAATAAAAGAAAGAGCATTGCAGGTTTCAAAAGTTATGAAGCAAATCAGGGAAATCTGCGGAATAGAGTTTAGATAAAAGATTTTTTCAAACTGAAACATTGTAGGGGTTGGCGACCCCGACAACCCGACAGACCGCAGGTCTGATTTCTTGTTAACGGGACGTCGAGTCGCCGTCCCCTACGCACAAACCGACAAAAAAGGGACTGTCAACCGACAGTCCCTTGATTTTTATTTTATAAGGCTTTCGCCGCTCATCTGTGCAGGCTGCTCAAGTTCCATAATCTTAAGCATTGTGGGAGCGATATCGCAGAGCTTGCCGCCCTCTTTAAGCTCGCAGGGATAACCCATAACAATGAAGGGTACGGGATTAGTGGTGTGAGCTGTGAAGGGTGAGCCGTCGGGCTCAAACATCTTGTCGGCATTGCCGTGGTCAGCGGTGATGAGCATCACGCCGCCCTTTGCCATAACTGCATCTGCAACCTTGCCGACGCAGGTATCAACAGCCTCAACAGCCTTGACGGCTGCTTCAAACACGCCTGTGTGACCGACCATATCGCAGTTTGCGAAGTTGAGGATAATCGCATCGTATTTATCTGTGCCGATAGCCTCGAGAAGCTTGTCGGTAACCTCGTATGCGCTCATTTCGGGCTGGAGGTCATAGGTTGCAACTGAGGGAGACTTAACGAGGATTCTGTCCTCACCCTCATACTGCTTTTCAACGCCGCCGTTGAAGAAGAAGGTTACGTGAGCGTATTTTTCCGTTTCAGCAATACGGAGCTGGGTCATACCCTTTTCCGAAAGATATTCGCCGAAGGTCTTATCAAGGCTTTCGGGCTTGAATGCAACGTTAACGTTAGGCATTGTTGCATCGTACTGTGTCATGCATACGTAGTAAAGACCCTTGATCTGTTCTCTTTCAAAGCCACTGAATTCACCGTCAACAAAAGCTCTTGTGATTTCTCTTGCTCTGTCGGGGCGGAAGTTGAAGAAGATAACGGAATCGTTATCCGATACAGGCTGTGCTTTTTCGGAAACTGCAGGCACGATAAATTCGTCTGTAACTTCCTTTGCATAGGATTCAGCCATCATTTCGCAGCCGCAGGTGAACTTAACGCCCTCGCACTTTGTCATTGCATCATATGCCTTGACAACTCTTTCCCAGCGGTTGTCTCTGTCCATAGCATAGTATCTGCCGATGATTGTTGCGATTTCACCTACGCCGATTTCCGCACATTTCTTATAAAGCTCTGCAACAAAATCCTTGCCCGAGGTGGGAGGTACGTCTCTGCCATCCATAAAGCAGTGAACGAAAACCTTTTCAAGACCTGCTCGCTTTGCAAGCTCAAGGATACCGTAGAGATGAGTGTTGTGGCTGTGAACGCCGCCGTCGGAAAGCAGACCCATAAGGTGAAGTGCCGAGCCGTTCTTTTTGCAGTTTTCAACCGCACCGAGAAGAGCTTCGTTCTCAAAGAAATCGCCGTCGCTGATTGACTTTGTGATTCTTGTAAGCTCCTGATAAACAACTCTGCCTGCGCCGATGTTGGTGTGGCCAACCTCACTGTTGCCCATCTGACCGTCGGGCAGACCGACGTCCATACCCGATGCGCCGATATAGGTCATCGGATTTTCTTTCATAATCTTATCAAGATTGGGAGTCTTGGCATAGGAAATGGCATTGCCGTAATCGCTGTCATTTCTGCCGAAGCCGTCCATAATGCAAAGAAGAACAGGTTTTTTGCTCATATTAAACAATCCTTTCAATTATCTTTATAGTAGGGAACACTCCGGAACATTCCTCTGCGGAACGCTCGGGACTGTTCCCTGCATTTTTTGACGGGAACGGTTTTGCCCGTCCCCGTCAAAGTGTATTCATAAATTATTTTGAAGCTGCTTCAACAATCTTTGCAAACTTCTCTGCAACGAGTGATGCGCCGCCGATAAGGCCGCCGTCAACGTCATACTGAGCAAGAAGGTCAGCTGCGTTTGCATCGTTCATTGAGCCGCCGTACTGGATAACGAACTTATCTGCAGCATCCTTGCCGTAAAGCTCTGCAATAAGAGCACGGATGATTGCGCAAACCTCGTTAGCCTGCTCGGGAGTAGCTGTGAGACCTGTGCCGATAGCCCAGACGGGTTCGTAAGCGATGATGATGTTTGCAAGCTCATCCTTTGAAACGCCTGAAAGAGCAACCTTTGTCTGCTTTCTGACAACTTCAGCGGTGATGCCGATGTTTCTCTCGTCAAGAACTTCGCCTACGCAGAGGATAACCTTAAGACCTGCGTTGAGAGCAGCTCTTGTGCGGTCTCTTACGGTTTCGTCTGTTTCACCGAAATACTGTCTGCGCTCGGAGTGACCGATGATAACGTAGGGTACGCCTGCTGCCTTGAGCATTTCAGCGGAGATTTCGCCAGTGAAAGCGCCGCTTACTGCCCAGTGGCAGTTTTCAGCACCGATTTTGATGTTTGAGCCTTCAGCAGCTTCCATAGCAGCATAAAGGTCGATATAGGGAGTGCAGATAACAACGTCGCAATCAGCGTTTGCAACGAGGGGCTTCATCTCTTCGATGATTGCCTTTGTTTCTGCGGGAGTTTTGTTCATTTTCCAGTTACCTGCGATAACAGGTCTGCGGAGTGATTTATCCATCAGTATTACGTCCTTTCGTCTTTTTTCAAAACCCATCTTAACGGGTTTTCATCAATATATTGCCAGATTTCATCATAATCCTGCTGTCCGCGGATTATGTGGTCATAGTAACCTTTTTGCCAAAGTGAAAAACCGACTTTTTTGGTTATTGCTCCCTTGAATTGCTGCACAACCCTCGATATCGTAGGGGCGACCTGCGGTCGCCCGAACTCATCGGGAACAATACTCACAAGCATATGAATATGATCCGGCATAACAATATACTTATCAACCCTGACCGATTCATACACAGAAGAGAGTAACGCTATTTCATTTTCGACAATAATGCCACAATCCGACAACTGATATTCATTTTCCGGGCGACCGCAGGTCGCCCCTACGTTGTCCCAGAACAACGGCTTCTTCTGCTTTGTACATATCGTTATGAAATATACTCCGCAAGTCGAATAATCATAATTACCCAATCGGATTTCTTTGCGTTTCGGAAATATGCTTTCCACGGTTAAATCCCCATTGTTAAATTACTTTATCATAGGAATAACGGATTTTTGAAGAAAGTCAAAAATCGCCAGATTTACTCTTGATTACATTAAGGATAACGGAATTTCGGATGAGCTTTGGCTTTTGCAGTAAGTGCCGCGTATCGTGATACGCAAACGAACGAAAAAGTCAAAGATCGCCGAAATTACTTATCATTAACTGCTTCGATACCGGGGAGAGCCTTACCCTCAAGGAATTCAAGTGATGCGCCGCCGCCTGTTGAGATGTGAGTCATCTTGTCACCGAAGCCGAGAGTGTTGACTGCTGCTGCGGAGTCGCCGCCGCCGATGATTGTAACTGCATCTGTTTCAGCAAGAGCCTTTGCAACTGCGATTGTGCCCTTAGCAAGAGTGGGGTTCTCGAAAACGCCCATGGGGCCGTTCCATACAACTGTCTTTGCGCTCTTAACAGCTTCTGCATAGAGTTCTGCAGTCTTGGGACCGATGTCAAGACCTTCCATATCAGCAGGAATAGCGTCTGCTGCGTAAACCTCTGTTTCGATTTCAGCATCGATGGGGTTGGGGAAGCCTGCTGCTGTTACAACGTCAACGGGAAGAAGAATCTTAACGCCCTTCTCCTCTGCCTTTGCAAGCATATCCTTGCAGTAGTCAATCTTGCTCTCGTCAAGGAGAGAATTGCCTACGCCGTAGCCCTGAGCAGCAAGGAATGTGTAAGCCATACCGCCGCCGATGATGAGTGTGTCAGCCTTGTTGAGAAGGTTTTCGATAACGTTGAGCTTATCTGCAACCTTTGCACCGCCGAGGATTGTTACGAAGGGTCTTTCGGGAGCTTCAACTGCGTTGCCGAGATACTGGAGCTCTTTGCCCATAAGGTAACCCACTGCTGCTTCTTCAACGAAAGCTGTTACGCCGACTGTTGAGCAGTGAGCTCTGTGAGCTGCACCGAAAGCATCGTTAACGTAAACTTCGCAAAGTGAAGCGAGGTCCTTTGAGAATGCTTCGCCGTTCTTTGTTTCTTCTGCACGGAAACGTGTGTTTTCAAGAAGAACAACGTCGCCGTCGTTCATAGCTGCAACTGCTGCTCTTGCGTTTTCGCCGACTACTGTATCGTCAGCTGCAAAAACAACTTCCTTGCCGAGCTTTTCGCTGAGTCTCTTTGCAACGGGTGCAAGTGAGAACTTTGCTTCGGGGCCGTTCTTGGGCTTGCCGAGGTGGGAGCAGAGGATAACTCTTGCGCCTTCTTCTATAAGCTTGAGAATTGTGGGCATAGCTGCGTTGATTCTGTTTTCGTCGGTGATAACGCCGTCCTTGAGAGGAACGTTGAAGTCACAGCGAACAAGAACCTTCTTGCCCTTTACCTTGATGTCGTCAACTGTCTTTTTGTTAAGTAAGCTCATTTCAAATCTTCCTTTCAGATTTTTGATTTTTATAGTATCAGTTGCATACTTTACCAATTACTTATTTTATAATATTATGTCAATTTTTTCAAGCATTATTTATCGTTATTTTGCCGAATATAAAAGCCTTTTAACGCTCTTAATTGTAAAGTCCATCTCAAACAACAAAACAATTGACTCGGATTTCCTCTTTTGGTATAATATAAAGAAATTCAAATGGGGAGAGAACAAATATGAGTATGTTTCAGATTATTCTCACAAAGCTGATATCAACCGTCCTTGCGGTGGTTTTCATTCCGTTTTCGGTGCTGACGGGAGGCATTGACCTCGTCACCTCGGGCGGACACACCGACACCGCAAAAACCAACATCGTCGGTCTCGGCGCAATTTTCCGCTCGCAGGGAATGACAACCGACGGCGAAACCTTTTATTTTTCATCCAAAACAACTCTCATCCGCACAAAGACGGATGCAAAAACCGTTATTGATGCGGATTATTCCGCAATTCCCGATGAGCTTAAGGAATTGGGCATCGCTCACATCGGCGGACTGAGCTATTATGACGGCTATATCTACGCAGGTCTTGAGGACAGCAAGGTCTGGGACTATCCGATAGTCGGTGTTTACGACGCCGAAACCCTTGATTTTGTTGATTATTACATTCTCGATTGCGAAACGGTGACGAGAGGTCTGCCGTGGGTGTGCGTTGATCCCGAAACGGGTTATCTCTATTGCACCGACCACTCCAAACAGCCGACGAAGCTGCTCGTCTATGACACCGCAAACGAAATGGAATTCGTCAAAGAAATCCCCCTTTCATTCAGCGTGCCTTCAATTCAGGGTGCGGAATTCCATAACGGAACTCTCTACGCCGCAACGAATGACGAAACGAAGGCGATTTACAAAATCAACCCCGTCAGCGGCGAGGTTGAAAAGCACCTTGACAGAAATCTGTTCGGCGGTGAGGGTGAGGGTATGACCTTCATCACAAAGGAAAACGGCGAAACCGTACTTGTTGCGATGGATATGGGCACGATTTTCATCAACGCATTCGTCAGAGAATACCCCGTAAATTAAGGAGCAAATATCAATGAAAAACAATAAAGTTGCAATTATCATAGCTTCGGCTGCCGTTGCGATAACGGCGGTTGTCTGTGCGCTCGTTTTCGTGCATTTCAGAAGCGACAAAAATCCCGAAGCACCTTCAACCACCGCAGAGGAAACCCTTGAGGTATTCAATCCCGTTACGGAGCTTACGGCTTTGCCCGAAACTCTGCCGACTCTTGCCGAAACAATTCCTTCCGTTTCCGCATCGGAAACACAGACAGCTCCCACAGAGAAACCCTCGGTCAGCGAAACGGTAACAACGGTTATCCAGACAACCAACAAGGCGTTCAAAGATGTTTTCAAGATGCCCACCGCGCCGAAATACGTGCCGCCCGATACAGAAATCGACTTTGAAACCGCAAAGGTGCTTTCCTATAAATATGACCCCGACGGCGGTTATTTCTATACCGACGATAAAAAATGCTGGCAGCAGAATTTCGGCTTCAACGAGGGCTACGACAGTATGGCTCCCCTCGGTATGATGAACTACGATACCGTCAGAATTAAATTCGAATACGATAACAAGGAATGGCTTGTCCAGATGTGGAAGGGTCAGTACGGCTACGCATTCGTCGGCGGCGAGGTCGGCGTTTATACCCGAAAGGTCGGTGCAGGCGGCACACATTACAACTGCGCAAAGCAGGAGGACTGGCTCAATATGGAGATGGCTTTTGTCTGGGACAAGGGCCGCACGGGTAACTATCAGACCATTTTCACAAGAGATTACACGCAGTACTGGTGGTGCACGGGCTTCGTTCCCGGCCTTGAAACGGGCGCACCCAGAGACCAGTTCAGACTCATCACGCACATCACCTTCAAATCAACCGAAATGGCGGAGCTTTTCTGCACACAGCTTGAAAGCAAAGGCTTTGACAGAGTTGCAAAGCTCAACAACGGTGAGATTGACACCTTCGTTCAGGTCGGCGCCGACGTTGCGTTTGTATGGCAGGACATAGCGGATAATTAACAATTCAGGCGGATACTTCATCCGCCTTTTTGTTTTTTCGGGAGTGTTTTCGCATTTTCTTCGTCTAATAATTGAAAGGGCAATCCTTTCGGAAAGGAGCGTGACTTATGGATAACGGTGCAAGTAGCTACCGCCGTTTTCTTGAAGGTGACGACAGCGGTCTTGTTGAACTGATAAAAGATTACAAGGACGGTCTGATTCTTTATCTCTGCGGTTTTACGGATAACGTGCTGACAGCCGAGGAAATAATGGAAGAAACCTTTGTCAGACTTGCGGTCAAAAAACCGAAATTCAGCGGCAGATCCTCTTTTAAAACGTGGCTTTACGCCATCGGACGCAACGCCGCCGTTGACCGTATGCGACGCTCTGCAAGGCATCGGCACGAAAGCATTGAGGACTATTCCCACCTTGCCGCACAGGAAGAGGAGTTTGAAAAAGCAATCCTGATTGAAGAGAGAAAAATCATCCTTCACCGTGCAATGAAATCTCTGAAACCCGAGCACAGACAGATACTTTATCTTGTTTATTTTGAGGGCTTCAGCGTTTCGCAGGCGGCAGAGATAATGAAAAAAAGCAAGCACGCCGCCGAAAATCTTTTATCCAGAGCAAGGCAGTCTCTCAAATCAAAGCTCGAAAAGGAGGGCTTCGTTTATGAAGAATTATAACGAAATAGCAGACAGCGTTTTCAGCCGCAGAGACAAAGCTCTTGAGGAAAAAGCCAACCGCCGCAAGACGGCGAAAAATATCATTCTGCCCGTGGTCTGCCTTTGTGCGGTTGTGGGCGCAGTTATAGGCATCGGTCAGCTTGAATGGGGAAAAGAAATCGTGCCGAGCCAGACCGCACCGACGGCAGGCGCAACGGGAACACAGCATAAAATAGTTATCAACACAACGCTTCCCGAAGGAGCGGACAGCTACAGCGGAATTGCGGATATCTGTTATGATATCAAGGATTACGTACCGATGACGAAGGATGAACTCCGCGCTTTTTACGGAACGGAAATTTTTCCGAGAACTCCCGATGATTTGGCGGAATACGTCGGTCATCTCGGTGCAGGCAAGGCTGCTCTTTACGGAATTTACCGTGCAGACGGCGGTACGGGTGACGTGTTGAACGATAATCTGCTGATTATTTATACCAACCGTGAATCTAAAGAAGGAAGAACGCTTGAAATCGAGGTCTCCAAAAAGTACAGATATATGAGCGTTAACAACTGGGGCAGCGTTCAGTCTCACGTCACTCTGACAAAAGAATTCCCCTGCTCAGTCATCAACGGAACAGAGGTTTTTATTTATCAGAATATGAATGCAGGCGGAAGATACGAGGTTGTTTTCATTTATAATGACGTAGGCTTCAGCATTTCTGCCGACGGCTTGAGCGAGAATGAGCTTATCGGCGTTATCGAATCGCTTACGGAATGCGGAGATAAATATAAAGGAAACGAATATGACCCGAATCCCATGCTCCCGATGATTCAACATTTTGAAAGCGATACGCGGACGATGAATATGCACCCCGAAAACGGCGAAACCGTTATGAGCCCTGCTTTGCTCAATGCTATGGAGCACTACGGCGATATGGCGCAGTATAACGTTGCGTTCACCGTATGCAAATCGGGTGAAGCTCTTGACGTAAAATCCGATGAAGTAACTGCGGAGCGAATAAGGCTCAAGGAGCTCGGATATACGGTTTATTATACGGAATATACTACGGGAACGCCGAATGTTTATCACTACAAAATCGGATTCCACGGAACAATCGACGAGGTCAGGAATTTCCCCGTAAACCCCGATTACGGTTATATCATCACACTCTGCGACGAATAAAACAACGGCTTGTATGGGATGCCCCGTACAAGCCGTTGCTTTTTACTTGGTTTCCGTTATTCTTTCAAGCCTTTTCATTACCATTCCGCTTTCGAAATATCTTTCGTCGATGATATAAATTCCCATCTCCTCCGCCCTTTCGCGAACGGGGAATTCTTTGCCGACGTATTTCGTCGTTGCGATCATACCGACGGCAAGGTCGCCGCCGAATTTCTTTTTGATTGCGTAAATTTCGTTGAGGTCATCGTTTGTGGGCACTCTCGTTTTGCAGGAAATAAAAACGGGAAGCACTCCCCTCGTCATCACAACGTCAACCTCGTTTCTCGGGGTCGAATCGGCAACAATCGACGAAAGACTTTCATTGCGGTTGGGAATATCCCAGACGAATTTCACACTCGTCTGAACGTCGTCGAATTTATCGCTTTCCTTTGCGGCAAGATAAACCGCAAGCTCAAGCCACACACCCTCGTTGACAAGCAGATTCGCCATTTCACCGCTCACGTAGCTGAAGCTTACCCGTTTTCTGTCCTGCAGAAAACGCAGATTTTTAATTGCGCCCGTTCTTTCAAGCTCACGCATAACGGATTCGTTGCAGCTGAAGCTCTTGCCGCTGTTATCCTCAAAATAAAACGGTGCATTGACATCGAGGTTATCCGAAACCTTTTCATTTTCACCTTTTGAAACCTGCTGAAGATATTTGACAAATCTGTTCCACACCTCGCGGTTTTCAAAGTAAGTTCTCACTACCTTACGGATAATTCCCCACTCGTTTTCGTCGAAATCATCGTTCCTTGAGCTTGAATAAATCGCACCGCCCGCAATCGTGATGAACGCCTCGCAAGTAAGCGAAACGTTGACCTCACGGGTCTCGCTGCTTCCGAGAAAACGGAAAAGATTCTCTTTTCTGTCATAGAAAACAACCTTCGTGCCGTCGGGAATCAGACTGCCTGCCGCAACAAGAGCAAGGTCTCTGCCGCCCGTAACGTCTACGGTGCATTCGTTGCCTGCCTCGTTTTCTCTGCGGATAACCTCCACAAGCTTCCTGCGCATTTCTCCGAAATCATTTGAATCTGCGGCAATAAAGCTGAAGGTGCATTCAAGCCCCGTCATGGCAGCATATTTTTTCGCCGCCGAAACGGCATCAATATCGAGAGACTCATAATCACCGATGAAGCAAACCTTCTGCGGCCTGAAAACGGTTGCGGCAAGATAGTTATAAATCGGCTCGGTATCATAAAGTTCGATTAAAGTTTTCATTTTAAACCTCTGTTTTTTAAGGATAAGATTATTTTACCACGGATATCCGCATTTTTCAACATTCTCAATCTTGATATTGCGAAAGAAAAATGATATATTAAATCCGAGGTGTTAATTATGACTTGCTTTGATTTTATAGAAAACAAAAAACTGCAGAAGCAGATTGAATTCGCCGTTGAGATTGACAAAATGAAGCTGATTCTGCGCAGGAATCTCGTTGCCGACGGCTCAAAGCGTGAGGACGATGCGGCTCATTCCTGGCATCTTGCGGTTATGGCGATGCTTCTCGAAGAATACAGCGCAGAAAAAATCGACGTGAACAGAGTTATAAAAATTGCTCTCGTGCACGACCTTGTCGAGGTCTATGCAGGCGATACCTTTGCCTACGATTCAAAGGGCTATGAGGACAAGGAGCAGAGAGAAAAAGATGCCGCCGCAAAGCTTTTCGGTATGCTCGATGCAGAGCAGGGTGCAGAAATCCGTGCTCTTTGGGACGAATTTGAAGCTGCCGAAACTCCCGAAGCAAAATACGCAAATGCAATCGACCGCATTCAGCCGCTTCTGCTCAACTATCTTACAAACGGCCACACCTGGAAGCTGGGCAGCGTAACGTCAGCGCAGGTTTACAAGCGAATGGATATCATCCGCACCGCAACCCCCGAGCTGTGGAATATCGTTGAAGGCGTCATCAAGGATTCCGTTGAAAAGGGTATATTGAAGCCGTAACAAAAAAACAATCAGGTGCGGACAGAGTCCGCCCTTAACTTTTCACTATTCACTCTTCATTCTTCATTAAAAAAAGCGTACCGTTTTTTCGGTACGCTTTTCTCATTTCGTTTTATTTAAGGTCGCCGCCAACAGAGCCGTCCCAGGTATCAACGGTTGTTGCCTTCTTTTCTTCCTCGTCAAACCAACGGGTTGTAACAGCCTTTGTTTCTGTGTAGAAACGGAAGCCATCCTTGCCGAGGCAGTGGAGATCGCCGAAGAATGACTGCTTATGGCCCGTGAAGGGGAATACGCCGACAGGAACGGGAATACCGACGTTCACGCCGACCATACCGCCGTCAGTTCTCTTTGCAAATTCTCTTGCGTAGTAACCGCTCTGTGTGAAGATAACCGAGCCGTTTGCAAAGGGATTTGCGTTCATAACTGCAAGACCCTCTTCAAAATCCTTGACTCTCTTGACACAGAGAACGGGGCCGAAAATCTCTCTCTGACCAACGGTCATATCTTCCGTAACGTGGTCGAAGATTGTGGGGCCTACGTAGAAGCCGTTTTCATAGCCGGGAACAACGGGATTTCTGCCGTCGAGAACAAGCTCAGCACCCTCTTCGATGCCTTTTTCAATCCACTTGAGGATGGACTGTCTGTGAGCTTCGGTAACAACGGGGCCGAGGGTTGATTCCTTATCATATGCAGGGCCGAGCTTGAGCTCTTTTGCAAATTTTACAAGGTAACCGACAAGCTCGTCAGCGATGCTTTCCTGAGCAACGATAACGGGCAGAGCCATACAGCGCTCACCTGCGCAGCCGAATGAGGAGTTAATGATGCCTCTTGCGCTTCTTTCGAGAGCGGCATCCTCAAGAACAAGACCGTGGTTCTTGGCTTCGCAAAGAGCCTGAACTCTCTTGCCGTTTGCGGCTGCTCTTGAATAAATATGAAGACCGACGCTTGTCGAGCCGACAAAGGTTATGCCCTTTACGTCGGGGTGGTCCATAAAGATTTCAGCTTCGTTTCTGGAGCAGGTAACGATGTTGATAACACCGTCGGGCAGACCTGCCTCCTGCCAGAGCTCTGCGAGTCTCATGCAGGTCATAGGGGTCATTGATGCAGCCTTGAGCACGATTGTGTTGCCGCAGGCAATGCAGAGGGGGGACATCCATCCCATAGGAATCATACCGGGGAAATTGAAGGGTACGATGCCTGCGAAAACGCCGACGGGCTCTCTGTAAAGAGTTGTGTCATAGCCCGATGAAGTATCACGCAGAGCCTCACCCATAAGGAGAGAGGGAGCTGAAAGAGCAAGCTCAACGGGCTCCTTGACCTTGAGGATATCGCCCTTTGCTTCGCTCCATACCTTGCCGTGCTCTCTTGCGCAGATTTCGGTGAGCTCGTCCATATGAGCCTCAAGAAGCTCACGGAATTTATAAATAACCTGAACACGCTTCATAACGGGTGTGTCTGACCAGCTCTTGAAAGCTTCCTTTGCGCAGGCAATAGCTTCGTTAACCTCGTCCTTGGTGCAGCAGGGAGTCTGTGCAATAACCTCACCCGTGCTGGGGTTATAAACGTCCATATACTTTTCGCAGGAGGAATCAAGCCACTTGCCGCCCGCAAAATACTTTAACTTTTTAACTGCCATCGGTATCACTCCAATTCATATTTTTACATATTACATTTTATACTCTTTTTCCGTCAATGTCAATGCACACAAAACACAATTTGCATAACTCAAGGCATTCGTGGAAACATAATCGGGTATCAATAACAAATCGGAGGAAGAGAAATGGAAATTTCCCGCAAAGAATACGGCGATATGGCGAAAAAGGCTTCACCGCCGAGCAAGAAGGTAAGAAACGGATTTTTCGCATTCACAATCGGCGGACTGGTCTGCACCCTCGGCGAAGGAATATCAATGCTCTGCGAAAGATACGGAATGTCACCCGAGGACGTGCGTCTGATTGTCCCCGTTTCGCTGATTGTGCTGTCGGCGGTGCTGACGGGTCTGGGAATCTTCGATAACATTGCGGTTATCGCAGGCGCAGGCACAATTGTGCCCATCACGGGCTTTGCGAATTCAATTGTCTCCCCTGCCCTTGAATTCAAAAGCGAAGGCAGAATCCTCGGCACGGGTGCGAATATGTTCAAAATCGCGGGGCCCGTCCTCGTCTACGGCACCCTTGCGGCGGTGATATACGGGGTGATTTATTATATATTTTTGAAATGATTTCCGAGCCGCCTTCGGGCGGTTTTGTTGTCTTTTGCTACAATTTATAACGATTGTTTTTGTGCAAAACAGAAAAACTTTGAAAAACAAAAAATATTTGCGTGACAAGCTGCGATTTTAGACATATATAAACGAATAACATTTAAGGGGGATATTCCAATGGACTGATTTTAAATTAGCAAAACCATAATTTGACAACGAGTTAATTTGGAATATATAATCAAGGAGGTAAATATGGCTTGAGAAAATCAAAAACAATTAAAATCATTTCACTTATTATATGTTTTGCTCTTGTTATTAGTTATATTCAAATCG
>JAZNUD010000082.1:0-5143 GCA_045592085.1 Acutalibacteraceae bacterium
GAAGTAGAGGAAGTCGTCATACTTAAGACCCATACCGCCGAGGACGATTACATCTGCTTCTGCCTGCATTGCAATTCGTGCAAGAAGCTGATTATAAGGTTCACCCGAGATTGAGAAAATAGGAAGTTTCTGCGATACAACCAAAGTGTTGAACATATCAATCATCGGTATATTTGTTCTCATCATACGATTTGCAAGAATACGCTTTGTGGGGTTGACGGAAGGTCCGCCGATGGGTTTCATATTATCTGTAAGCGCGGGACCTCTGTCTCTGGGTTCACCCGAGCCATTGAATATACGGCCTAAAAGGTCTTCACTGAATGAAACCTGCATTTCGTGACCTAAAAATCTCACCTCGTCACCGGTGGAAACACCTTGTCCGCCCGCAAATACCTGAAGTGAAACAACGTTTTCGTCAATCTTATTAACCTGAGCAAGAGATTTACCGAAGCGTGTGTTTATCATAGCTAATTCATTGTAACGAACATTTTCAGCTCTGACAGTAATAACATTTCCTGTGATTGATTCTATTCGGTTGAAAACTTTATTCATTATTGCTCACCGCCTTCCAATAAACGCTTTGCTTCGGGAAGTAATTTTCCCTGACCTTCACTGTAAAGCGTATCAATTTCAAGCTCATCCTTCTTAAAGGCATCGCTTTCAAATTCTCTGTAATTCCAGTTGATGAATCTCTGACGCATACGGTTAAAGAAGCTTCTTGCCTCATCCTTGCTGTCGAGAGCATAATCACTGCCGAGAACGTGAATCAGCTTGTCAGTAACGTATCTCTGGCGTTCTCTGGTGCAGTTCGCATCGGTCAGGTCAAAGGAATTCTGCTGGAGATAAACGGAATCAAGCATTTCCGACTTAAGATAAACAACATAGTCGGAAATGGTTGTACCTTCTTCACCGACAACTTTCATCATTGCGCCGATTTCGTTTCCCTCAAAAAGAATGTTTTTACAGAATGCCGATTTAGCAGGAGCCGTAACCGTTTTATATTTTGACCACGAAATAAGCGGATCGATTGCAGGATATTTTCTTGCATCCGAGCGTTCACGTGAAAGACCGTGGAATGCACCGACAACCTTAAGGGTTGCCTGCGTTACGGGCTCTTCAAAGTTACCGCCTGCAGGAGAAACGGTACCGCCGATTGTGACGGATCCCTTGCTGCCGTCGGGGAGACGGACGTAGCCTGCTCTTTCATAGAAGGCGGCAATATAAGATTCAAGATATGCGGGGAACGCTTCTTCACCGGGGATTTCCTCAAGTCTGCCCGACATTTCACGCAGAGCCTGTGCCCAACGTGACGTTGAATCGGCAAGAAGAAGAACGTTAAGACCCATCTGACGGTAGTATTCGGCAAGAGTTACCGAGGTATAAACGGAAGCCTCACGGGATGCAACGGGCATTGAAGAAGTGTTACAGATAATTATGGTACGCTCCATAAGAGAACGGCCCGTTTTGGGGTCTGTAAGCTCGGGGAACTCGGTAAGAGTTTCAACAACCTCGCCTGCTCGTTCACCGCAGGCAGCGATGATAACGATATCAACGTCGGCATATTTGGAGGTTGTATGCTGGAGAACAGTTTTACCTGCTCCGAAGGGACCGGGAGTGCAGTAGGTACCGCCCTTGGCAACGGGGAAGAAGGAGTCGATAAGACGCACCTTTGTTTCCATTGTTTCAACGGGTGCAAGTCTTTCGCTGTAGCATTTGACGGCTCTCTTAACAGGCCATTTGAATGACAATGAAACGGGAACCTCTTTTCCTCTTTCGTCAGCAAGAACTCCAACCGTTTCGTTGACGGTATACTCACCTTTTTCAACGATAGATTTAAGTGTGTAGTTACCGAGAAGATAGAAGGGAACAAAAATCTTGTGTGTGAACGGTCCTTCGGGAACAGTGCCTATATATTCGCCTGCACGAAGAACGTCACCTGCTTTTGCCGTAGGTGTGAATTCCCATTTCTTTTCGGCGTTGAGACCGTCTGCATAGATTCCTCTTTCAAGGAACCAGCCTGCCTGCTCGGCAAGAACGGGCAGAGGATTCTGCAAGCCGTCGTAAACCTGTCCGAGGAGACCCGGGCCAAGCTGTGCCGAGAGCATTTCACCGGTAAAATCAACAACGTCGCCGCACTTGATGCCGCCCGTCATCTCATAAACCTGAATCTGAGCAACGTCACCGCGGATACGGATAACCTCGCTTTTTAGTTTCGTATCATCAACGTTAACGTAGCAAATTTCGTTCATCGAAACGTTGCCGTCAAACCTTACCGATACAAGGTTGCCGTTAACGCTTACTACCTTACCTTTATTTTCGGTCATTATATAACCTCCGATCTGTCTGCATTCATAATGGAGTCATAGATATTTCTGTAAGCAGCTTCTCCGCTTGCCTGATCGAATTTTCTTATACGCTCGATAAGTTTAAGCTTAAGACCGTAATAGAAAACGTACTCCTCGGAGAACGAATCCATAGGTCTGAGTGTTTCAAGAAAATCCAGACGGTAGCGGTTAAGAAACTTTTCAGCTTCCATGGGACTTTCGGTTTCAACGGCGGTGCGTGCCGCCTGCAAAAGTCCTGCGGGGAATGACTGTATTTCCGCTTCAAATTGCTTATTCATTTTATCCGCACGAAGTTTAGCGAGCGCAAGACGAAGATAACGCTCACCCTCATTCCATTTTTCAACAAGTGCGGACGCGGTTTTTTCGGGATTTCTCGGCGGTGCAAGAGTAAGCTTTTCCGATTCAATCTGCGCCTTTTTACCGAGGAATCTCTGACAAAGCTCCGCAAACCTTTCCGACGTTATCGGAAGCGGCGTGCTGTCGCTTATACCGTCAAGCGACGGCAATTGGGATACCAGATAATATTCAGCCATAATTATTCAGCCTCTTTCAGAAGTGCGGTTACTCTGGGGCTGAGATAATTTGAAAGCATATCGGTAACAGCCTCTGCAGAATAATCGTAATAAACAGCACCGTTGTTAACGGCAATGCGGAAGCCGCCATCCAGATTATCGTTTGCTCTGAGAGTTACACCGCTGAGCATCTTTGCCTTGAGCTGACCGAGAACAGTCTCCTCAAGCTTCGCAAGATCATCTCCGTTCAGAATAACGGTAATATCATCGGCATCGGGTCTGGCTGCCCAGCCTTCAACGGCACTTATGATAAGTGCGGCAAAAGCATCCGATGAATATACGGCGTTGACGTTTTCGCCTGCAATAGCCTTAAGCTCTTTTGCAACGCTTTCTCTGAATGAGATAAGCAGGTTGCGGCCTGCCTGACGGATTGCATCCTCGCCCGATTTAACGGTTTTTGCATTTTCGCTTTTAGCATCGGCCATAATCTTATCAGCCTGTGCCTGAGCCTCGGAGATAATCCTCTCCGCCTCTGCTTTTGCGGACAGAAGAATTGCTTCAGCCTGAGCTTCGGCGGCATCAACGCCGTCTTTTTTGATCTGCTCAATAAGCTCCTGAAGTTGAATTTCCATAACGCAGTCTCCTTTATGATAATATATATTTTTGTATTTACCTGCAAAAAACAAAAAGGAACCTTAATCCTCTGCAGACAGCTGGTTCCTTTAAAGATTACTATTATTTTTTAACATTATATCACAATCACCGTTTTTGTCAATACTTAAGAAATGAACAGATTTATTTTCACCGTAAAAAAATATCGGAATATTAAATAATGATTTGTTGAAGATTTCTTAAATCTTAAATATCCTTTAATTATTATGACGACGTATATACATAAAATGCTTAATTGTTTCATAACGCGGAGAATAAATCCGCTTGAACATAAAATGTATTTTTATGCAAAAAATCCGAAAAAAATATTGACAATCACGGTTTCAAGTGCTATATTTTAAAGTAATAAATGCGTTGAGCAGAAACCAGTAGGTTGGAAAGAATCTGGAGAGAGTTGCCGGTTGGTGCGAGGCAAAGAGGGCGTCCTTCTCGAATTCATTCTGTTAGCAGTGCACTGAATAAGAGAAATCTTTAGTAGGATGCAACGGGCGTTCCCGTTACAGAACCGGGGTATGTCAGTACCCGACAAGGTTGCTACCGTGAGATGGCAACGAACTGAGGTGGTACCACGGGATCAAATTTCTCGTCCTCTGTATTCTTTATCGGAATGCGGAGGGCGTTTTTTATTTCACTGCTTCACAATCCGAAATATTAACCGGAAAGGCTGGTCAAAATGTCACAGAACTACTATCAGAAAGAAATTGAAACAATGTCGCTTGAAGAAATGCGAAAGCTTCAGTCCGAGAAGCTTGTCAAGCAGGTAAGACACGTTTATGATAACGTGCCCTATTACCGCAGTCTTATGGATGAAAAGGGCGTAACTCCCGACGATATCCACGGAATCGAGGATCTTCACAAGCTCCCGTTCCTCACAAAAGCCGATCTTCGCGACGCTTATCCCTACGGACTTCTCGCAAAGCCCCTTGAGGATTGTGTGCGTATTCAGTCAACCTCCGGCACAACAGGCCGCCGAGTTGTTGCATTCTACACACAGCATGACGTTGATTTATGGGAAGACTGCTGTGCCCGTGCAATCATCGCTGCAGGCGGCACAAACAAGGACGTTTGCCAGGTAGCATACGGCTACGGTCTTTTCACAGGCGGCCCCGGTCTCAACGGCGGCCCACACAAGGTCGGCTGCCTTACCCTTCCCATGTCCTCAGGCAACACCGAGCGTCAGATTCAGTTTATGACTGACCTTAGCGCAACGATTCTTTGCTGCACACCTTCCTATGCTGCATACATCGGCGAATCGCTTAAAGAAATGGGCTACAAGCCTGAGGATATTCCGCTTAAGGCAGGTATTTTCGGTGCAGAACCCTGGACCGAAGAGATGCGCAGAGGAATTGAAAAATCCCTCGGCATCAAGGCTTACGATATTTACGGCCTTACCGAAACTTCGGGTCCCGGCGTAGCATTCGAGTGCGAAGAGCAGACGGGTATGCACGTTAACGAAGACCATTTCTATGCAGAAATCATCGACCCCGAAACAGGCGAGGTTCTTCCCGAAGGCTCAAAGGGTGAGCTTGTTTTCACTTCTCTTGATAAAGAGGCTTTTCCTCTTCTCCGTTACCGCACAAGGGATATTTGCGTGCTTTCAAGAAAAAAATGCTC